>JAISCO010000307.1 GCA_031265535.1 Spirochaetaceae bacterium
GGTCTCGAAGACCACTATGAACAACGAACCATTAGCCTTCCCTTGTCGATACCTTCGACAAGTTTACATTATTTACCGACTTTAGTCACCTATTTTATCATTCCTAATTGTTCATTGCTAACTCCTCATTCCTGAAAGGCGACACTGCCACTGTTTACTGTTTACGAATTTCGTCCACCATGACCGGGCGTTTTTCTTTTAAGGATTTACCTGCCGCCAGCGCGGCGTATATATCTTCCAGCCCGTCTTCGCCGCTTACCGCCGCCGGCTTATTGTGTTGAACCGAATTCACAAAGGAGACCATCTCGTCCACAAAGGCTTGTTTATAACGCTCCAGAAAAAAATAGAGGGGTTTTTCACCGGTAACGCCCGTTTCGCTGTAAAGCTTGACCGTATTGGGCAGATCGTTTTCCGCCATAGCCGCTCCCCTGGAACCGAAAACTTCTACACGCTGGTCATAGCCGTATACAGCCTTGCGGGAATTATCGATAACTCCGATAGCCCCCGAATCAAAGCGCAGGGTAACCATAGCGGTATCCACATCCCCCGCTTTGCCGATCTCCGGATCCACCAGAACCGCGCCGGCGGCATAGACCTCGGCGATCTCACTGCCCGCCTGAAATCTGGCCATATCAAAATCGTGGATCATCATATCGATAAATATCCCGCCGGAAACAGCCGCATAAGCGGGGGAAGGCGGCGCCGGATCACGGGAACTAATCTTTATCATCTGAACATCACCGACACTGCCCGCCAGCGTGTATTCCCGGATTCTGGCAAAGTTATGGTCAAAGCGGCGGTTAAAGCCCACCTGAAAGACGACCCCCGCTTTTTTAGCCGCCGCTATGGCCGCCTTTACCTTTGGGATCGAAATATCGATAGGTTTTTCGCAGAAAATATGTTTCCCCGCCTCCGCCGCGGCGATGCTGAGGTCCGCGTGAGTATCGGTAGAAGTACATATAATAACGGCATCTACCCCGGAAGCCTTAAACAGGTCCGCGGGATCACGGGAAATAATACGGCTCCCAAGCCCCTTGGCCCAACGCTCTTGTTCGGCCGTCAAGTTAAGGTCGACAATCCCTTCCAACACGGCTTGGGGTATAAAACGGGCGATATTTTCAGCATGAATTGTACCAATCCGGCCTGCCCCCATAACGCCTATCCGCAGAGAATCCATAATATTCCTCCTCTTCCTCCATTGCTCATTTTTAATTGCTCACTCCTCATTTCTCTTTTACTTTTTCCCTTTTCCTTCTCATCATTGCTCATTCCTCATTCCTAATTGCTCCTTTTACTTTTTCCCTTTTATTTTTTACTTTTTCTCAAACTGCAAACGTTATTAGCCCTATAATATAGCCGTGACTATTATTTGTAAAGAGAATTTTTTGAATTATTATTTAAAAAATGGACATTCCGGCCTGTTTATATAAAAATTTATCTAAAATACACCTGTAAATGATATAAAAACTTGATATGCTTAATATTTTTTGAACTTTTTTGAAGTTTTTCAAAAAGTTTTTGTTGACAAACCGCTAAAGTCGAATAATAATTTATTTGAAAACGGTTGCAAATTAACGCAATAGCGGCGTTAAAAAAAATTTCAGGAGGAAAGCATGAAAAAATTTGCGGGTTTGATTTTAATGGTTTTGCTGGCTGCGGGGGTATTGTTCGTCGCCGGAGGATGCCAAAAAGGTGGAAAAGTGCTGGTTGGATACGTTTGTAACAACTTTAACGACACTTTTCAGGGTTACATAATGGACGAATTCAAGGCGTATTTCGCGGATAAGCCGAATTATACCCTTGATCTTCAGGATGCCCAGGAAGATGTGGTTAAACAGCAGGATCTAGTAAATAACCTAATTGCCAAGGGCGCGAAAGCCCTGGTAGTGGTACCTGTTAATACCAGCGCCATGGCCCCCATAACCAAGGCGGCGCAGGATGCCAAGATACCCCTAGTCTATGTCAACCGGAACCCGTTCGGCGAAGGGGCTGTGCCTGCCAACATATTTTATGTTGGATCTCAGGAAATCGTCGCCGGACAGCTTCAAATGGAAGCCATGGGCAAGCTGCTCAATGGAGCCGGCGGGGTCTGTATCCTTATGGGTAGACTGGACAATGAGGGCGCCGTCCTCAGGACACAGGGAAATGAAGATACCATTAAGGCGCAATTCCCCAACATCAGGGTATTGGCCAAAGAAACCGGCAACTGGCAGCGGGATCAAGGTATGAGCCTCACCGAAAACTGGATTACTACATACGGCAGCAGCCTGAAAGGTATTTTGGGGAACAACGACGAAATGGCGCTGGGCGCTATTGAGGCGCTCAAGACAGCGGGGAGGACCGATGTTGTAGTTATGGGTGTAGACCGGATCCCAGACGCGATTACCGCGGTTCAAAACGGCAGTATGGCGGCCACCGTTCTACAGGACGCTGTGGGACAGGGACGCGGCGCGGGAGAAGCCGCATACAAAGCCCTCCAGGGACAATCCCAGCCTTCGATTACCTGGGTTCCTTTTGTGCTCATCGACAAGAGCAACGTAGCCCAGTACAGTAACTAAAATCTTTTTGAAAAAGGACTGTTGTATTACAACAGTCCTTTTATTTTTGAACCTCGCCGGAGGTTTAAAAGCCAGAGGGGGTTAGAAGCATGAGTGATGAATATCTTCTCGAAATGAGGAATATCGTAAAAAACTTTCCGGGCGTCCAGGCTCTACGCGGAGTAAATCTTCAGGTACGTCCCGGAGAAATTCACGCCCTTATGGGGGAAAACGGCGCCGGAAAATCAACTTTGATGAAATGTATAGCCGGTATTCATAAACCAACAAGCGGTGAAATTTTCTTTGACGGCAAACTTAGGGAGGGCTACACGACTCAGGAAGCGTTGGCCATGGGTATTTCCATGATACATCAGGAATTAAGTCCTGTTTTACACCGGCCGATTATGGAAAATGTCTGGCTTGGACGGGAACCCCTTAGCCGTTTTGGACTGGTGGACCATAAAAAGATGTATACCATGACCAAAGAGGTGCTTAAAGAGATCGAACTGAACGAGGATCCCGCCACTCTAATGTCTTCCATGGCCGTAGCAAAGATGCAGATGATCGAAATCGCAAAGGCGGTTTCTTACAATTCCAAATTGATAATCATGGATGAACCCACTTCGGCTCTGACGGAAAAGGAAATAAAACAGCTATTTTTTATTATGAGAAAACTAAAACGACAGGGAAAGAGCATAATCTTTATTTCTCATAAGCTCGATGAAATCTATGAAATCACCGACAAAATCACCGTATACCGGGATGGAATGTATATTGGTTCTGAAAACACCCAGGATCTAAAGACGGATAAACTGATCAGTATGATGGTAGGCCGTACTGTGGATAATTTATTTCCAAAGACTCCCTGCCCCATCGGAGATGTCAAGCTGGAAGTTAGGAATCTTTCCAACCGGAAATACTTTAAAAATGTTTCCTTTACGGTCAGGAAAGGGGAGATTCTGGGGATAGCGGGACTTGTAGGAGCAGGACGCACCGAGGTGGTAGAAACTATATTCGGCATACGGCCCCATTCAAGCGGAGAGATTTTTATCGACGGGAAAAAGGTTGACATCAAAAAGCCTATGGATGCGATACGGTACGGCATGGCATGGCTTACCGAGGATCGCCGGAGTTCAGGGATATTTCCCATGCTCGCGGTACAGATCAATATAGCCATAGCCGCCATCCCTAAATTTCTCAATAAGATAGGGGTCATTAAAGAAAGCGTCCTAAACAAGGGAGTAACGGAATATGTACAAAAAATTCAGGTAAAGACCCCGACCCTGTTCCAGCGTGTTGAAAATTTGAGCGGCGGGAATCAACAGAAAGTCCTGATTGCCCGCTGGCTCATGACGGATCCGGATATTCTGTTTCTGGACGAACCTACACGTGGTATTGATGTGGGTACTAAATCGGAAATTCACCGCCTTATCTCTAATCTTGCGGGTGAAGGAAAGTCTATCGTTATGATTTCTTCGGAATTGCCGGAAATTATGGGTATGAGCGACCGGATAATGGTCATGCACCAGGGCAAGCTTACCGGAATAGTGGAAAATTCCAAAGACCTTACCCAGAATGAACTAATGGCCTATGCCACCAATACGGTTGACGAATATGAAAAATCCAAAGGAGATACAAATGGCCTCAAATAGTATTAATTTTATGCAAACCATAAGGAAATATGGGATTGTCATCGTCCTTATTCTGATGATCGTTCTCTTAAGTATTGTGCAGCCCGCGTTTCTCAGCGCGACTAATATCTTTAATGTACTGACCCAAAGTTCTATCTTCGGCATCATGGCCTTGGGTATGACATTTGTTATCATTTCTAAAGGGATAGACCTTTCGGTAGGCTCGGTACTGGCCTTTTCGGGTGTTGTAGCGGCAAGTTTGGGACAGATACCGGGGGCTACGGAAAAATATTTCCCAAATATGCCGGTAATGCCGGTTATTGTACCAATTTTAACAGCCCTGGTGATCGGCGGTTTTTGCGGTTTTATAAACGGCTTCTTGATTGCCAAGACCAAGATACCCGCCTTTATTGCCACTTTGGGTATGTTCACCGTGGCGCGCGGATTTGCCCTTATCTATACAAAAGGACGGCCGATAAGTAATCTTGTCCCTTCCCTTACCGCACTCGGCGGAAAGCTTTTTAACGTCATCCCAGTACCCGTGATAATCTACTTTATCATGATTATTCTCAGTTATGTTTTGCTCAATAAGACCCGGTTCGGGAAAAATACCTACGCCATCGGTGGAAACGTAACCGCCGCCGAAGTTTCGGGGGTAAATGTATCTAAGTATCTAATCATGATTTACACCTACTGCGGCCTCTTGGCGGGCTTGGCGGCGATTGTTTTTGCCGGACGGGTTGGCAGCGTACATCCCGGCGCCGCCGACGGATACGAATTGACCGCCATAGCCGCCGCGACAATCGGAGGAACTTCTCATTCCGGCGGTATCGGAACCATAGGCGGGGCCTTTGTAGGCGCTTTGATTCTGGCGGTACTGCGTAATGGCTTTACCCTGCTGGGAGTAAACGCTTATTGGCAAAAAGTAGCGGAAGGCTGCATTATCGTAGGCGCCGTTATAGTGGATATGCGTAAAAATGCCAAAAGGGATTAACGTGAAGAAAGTACGCATCGGTTCGGTGGGTCTGGGCCGCTTGGGTATCCGGCATGCGGAAAATATCGCAAGCAGAGTGCAGAACGCCGAACTTGCGGCGCTCTGCGATCTTGATAAGCAAAAATTGGACGAGACCGCAAACCGGCTTGGAGTATCGCGCCGGTTTTGCTCCTTTGACGAGATGATTGATTGTAAAGACGTGGATGCTGTGGTGTTGGTTTCACCCTCGGCGTTGCATACCCGGCAGATAGCCGCCGCCTTGTCCGCGGGAAAACACGTGTTTTCAGAGAAGCCCCTGGGGGTTACCGTCTCTGAATGTAAAGAAGCGGAAAAAGCGGTTGAGGCTCACCCTGAATTGGTGTTCATGCTGGGCTTTATGCGTCGTTTTGATGAATCGTATAAATATGCCCACGACAAGGCGGTTGCCGGTGAAATCGGCAAGCCCATACTCTTTCGCTCCTACAGCCAGGACCCGGAAAAATTCATAGACGGCGCAATAGCCTTTGCCCCCCATTCCGGGGGGCAATTCCTGGATATGGCTGTTCACGACATTGATCTGGCGCGCTGGTTTACCGGTTCCGAACCGGAATCGGTTTACGCTATCGGCGGCTGCTATGCCCACCCCGAATTTGCCCGTTATCAGGATGGGGACAATGTGTCATGCCTGATGAAGTTTAAAAATGACTGCATGGTCTTCCTATTTGCCGGACGTACCGCACCGCACGGATACAATGTAGAGACCGAAGTTATCGGGACCAAGGGCATACTACGGATCGCTTCGGTACCCCAAAAAAATCTGGTGGAAATTTTGGACAGCCACGGGGTCAGGCGGGAATGCAGCGAGAATTTTCTGGAACGTTTTGACACTGCCTATGTTAATGAAGTGCAAGAATTTGTGGACTGCATCATCACGGGAAAAAAACCCACGGTTACCGTATACGACGGGACCAGGGTCTCGGAAATTGCATACGCCTGTAAATCGGCCTTTGAGCAGGGAAGCTTGTTAAAATTCTAGCACAGATTTCTCTTTTTCGCGGTATCCGTAATTCGAGTTTTTCTATCATAATGGGTATATAATTCCGCATTAAGGATACAACAATGGTAAGCATTAAGGATATAGCGAAACAGGCTGGAATGTCCCCATCCACAGTTTCCCGTGTAGTAAACGGTAAAAAGTATGTAAACCCCGCGAAACGGGATAAAATTCTGAAACTTATAGAAGAAACCGGCTATGTACCGAATAACGCGGCCCGCAGCATGGTTTTGCGGCGCAGTTTTACCGTAGGCATCGTGGTTCCCGATACCTTTAACATGTTCCAACGTCAGCTTTTTTCTATCATTGAGCGGCATTTGTACTCATTTGGGTATCATACGCTGTTTTTCTTTGTAAAATTTGACGGATCCAGCGAAGAGGAATTCCTTAACCGGGTACGCTCGGAAAAGCTGGACGGGATTATCATGCTCCATGAAATACAGGGAAACAGGTTTTACGATTATATTACCCGGACGAAACTGCCTATCGTTACGGCTACTTTTAGCAGATCTCAAATTTCATCAATCCATGTGAATGAGGAACAGGCATCCTTTGACGGGGTAAGCCATCTGATCAATCTGGGACACCGGAAGATAAACATGATAACAGGACGGGAATTTTCCTTTGGCCGCCAGCGGACGGAAGGATTTTTTCACGCTCTGGAGTCTATGGGAATTGACCGGGATGAAACACGGGTTGTCTTTGTAAAGCACTATACTGCGGAATTCGGTATGTATGGTATGCGGGAATTGCTGCTGCGAAACAAGGATTTTTCCGCAATTTTTGCCGCCACCGACGAGCTTGCCATAGGCGCTATCCGGGTTTTGCGGGACGAGGGGCTTCGTGTCCCGGAGGATGTCTCGGTAGTCGGTTTCGACGATATAGAGATATCCGATTTTTATCTGCCCCGGCTTACCACCATACGCCAGCCCCTTGACGAAATAGGCGGACAGGCCGCCCTGATCCTGCACCGGCATATATGCGGCGCCAATGGCGCAATCGCGGAACTGCTGCTCCCCTACAAGTTAATAATCCGTGAATCAACAGCAATTCCCATTTCGGGAAAATCCTGGATCTGATATAGTTTTAACGGCACTTTTTTGATTTTGAGCGCATTTTTTGCTTCGCAAAAAACCACTATTCACTGTCCACTTTTAATTGTTAATGGGTGGGGGTAGCGGAAAAGCGTTTTTGCAAAAGCAAAAACCTTTGTAGTGAGGGGGAGCCGTAACAAAAAAATCATCATAAACTTCAAAATTTTAACGGTTTATGATTGATGCGCTTCCCCTTTTTGTTTGAAACCGACTCAACTGTTAATTGATAATTGCTCATTTTTCCTTTTTCCCTTTTACTTTTTACCTCTTTGCGGGAGCCATCCGTGTTGCGCTGATTTTCGTTTTGAAATCGTAATTGCTGGTGAATCAACGTGGGGGGCTTGTATAGCTCTTATGATTTTTAATAAAATACTATTATAGATTTGCGGCATAGCCAAAACTACAATGAATTTTGGATATGCTTTATGGAAAAAGTCGGCAAAAGTCCACTTTTCCAAATTTAAGACAACTTTGCCAAAACAAAAGTTCTGACAAAGTCTCAGTTTAATACACTAAGGAGTTCTAACATGAGTGTACGCGCTACAGGTTCGTTAATTGGGGATACGGTTTATGTTACCGCGATTCCAAATAGTCCAAAAATGACTGTTGTTTCAGTTGACGCCGATGCAAAACAAGTTACCGCAGTTTGGTTTTCCGACAGCCGTGAAGCCCAGCAAGCGGTTTTTCCGTCTTCCGCCCTCGACAGAGTTGAAGTAAAGACGCCTCCCACGCCCGCAAAGAAAGGTGTTGCCGGCGCAAAGCCGGGACCTAAAAAGAAATAATCAATTATGGTCTAAACCCGCCCCAATTACAGGCTGTAGAGTCGATTGAGGGGCCGGTTCTTATCATCGCAGGCGCCGGCTCAGGCAAAACTCGCGTAATAACATGCCGTATTGCGTATATGCTTGAAAAAGGCATTCCGCAATCGGCTATGTTAGCTTTGACATTCACTAATAAAGCCGCTCGTGAAATGGAAGATCGTGTAAAAGAGATCACGGGGCGCTCCTTACAGGCGCTTACCGTGAATACTTTTCACGCTTTCGGTGTAAAAATTTTGCGCGGCGAAATTGAGAGTCTAGGCTGGAGACAGAACTTCTCTATCTATGATGAAGGCGATAAATTCGAAGCGCTAAAAGACGCGCTGCGTGAATGTAAAATGTACAATGTAAGCGAAGGCGGCGATGTAAAATCTATTGGACAAATCTTTTCAAAAATAAAAACCGGTATGTTGCGCTGGGGTGAAGGCGCTGACCCCGCGCTCAAAAGCGTATTTGACGAGTATCAACACAGTTTGAAAGTGTACAATGCCGTTGATTTTGACGATTTATTGGTATTACCAATTATGCTTTTTGAACAGTTTCCCGAAGTTTTGCAAAAATACCGCGGCCGTTACCGCTACATAATGGTCGATGAATTTCAAGATACCAGCCATATTCAGTATAAATTGATGAAACTGCTTGCCGGAAACAATGTATGCGTCGTGGGCGATGACGACCAGTCTATATATTCATGGCGCGGCGCGAATTATGGCAACATACTTCAGTTTGAAAAAGATTTTCCGGAACTGCTGGAAATAAAACTTGAGCAAAATTATCGTTCCACTACAACGATTCTTGAGGCCGCTAACGGCGTTATTTCAAACAACACGAACCGCAAAGAAAAACGCCTTTGGACAGGCAAAACCGGAGGCAAAGCAATTGAGTTTTTTTCGCCCGATAATGAAAGCGCGGAAGCGGATTTTATCGCGGAAAAAATAAATTCGATTAGAATACGCGAACATTTGAAGTATGATGATTTTGGAATTCTACTGCGTACTAATTCTTTGATGGATCGTATCGAAGAGAGTCTTCTTGCGGAAAACATTCCATACCGTGTGTCCGGCGGCACGAGTTTTTTTGCCCGCAAAGAAATAAAAGACATTTTGAGCTATCTGCGGCTTATTGGAAATACCGATGATGATGTTAATTTATTGCGTATAATCAACACGCCGCGCCGTGGAATTGGCAAAAGCGCGATAACGCAAATATCGGATCTTGCCCGCGTGAATCACAGCTCACTCTGGGACGCGATGAACAGAATGCGTTACGCGAAAAATACCCTGTTTCAAGAAACGGCAAAAACAGAAATTGATCAATTTTTAACATTGATTGAAACTCAGCGCGAGGAAATTTTGGGTAAAAAAAATCTATCGCAAAAAGTAAAAAACTTAGTCGATATAATTGATTACTGGTCGTATCTTGTCGGTGATAACAGCAAAAATGAAAAAGCGGCGCGCTGGAAGTATCTTAATATACAAAAGTTTATACAATCTATAGAAACATGGGAAAAAAATCCCGACAATTTTGATCCTACGCTGTACCCGTACCTTAACCGGATAAGTCTTTTGACACGCGACGAAGGCGACGGCGAACAGTTAGGCGGCAAGGTTAATCTGATGACGATTCACGCGTCTAAAGGTTTGGAATTCCCCATTGTGTTTATCGCGGGAGCCGAAGACGGCATCATTCCGCATGAACGCAGTCTTGAAGAGGAATCCGGTAACATTGAAGAGGAACGCCGTTTGTTCTATGTTGCCATAACCCGCGCCCGCGAAAAACTGTTTATTACAAGTTGTCTTCACCGCCGCCGCAATCAAACCCTCATTGAATGTAGTCCATCGCCGTTTCTTCAGGAAATACCGTCTTCGCTAATCGAAAACAGCGCCGATTTATTAAATAATCAAGAGGAAAATATTCCAAGCGCGGAAGAATACTTTGCGAAGATCAAAGAAAAATTCAATCGCCCTGCCTCCCCTGCGGCAATTTCCAAAAAATGATATGAGGGGGGGGGGGGGGTAGTTATGAACCGTACGCTACAGCGTAAAGATTATCCAGAATGTTTTTTATTTTTTTACCGTAATCTCTGTCAACAGCCCACGCGCCGGCAAGTTCATAAATCGTTGGCGCGGAGCCATAGCGAACCCAGCGGTAACGCGGGTCAACAAGCGGTTGTTTCAGCGGCTCTTCGGTGGCGTACGCTTTGAGATGTTGAATTTGTGCGCGTATTCCTATTTGCGTGGATGGGAAACTTTCACCTTCTTGTCCGGGGCCTATTGCTCCTAGTCCGCAAAAATTATTCATGTCCGGTTTTACAAGACCGCCAAAAGAAAGAAAACCTGTTTCAAGACACATCTGTGAAAATGCTATGTCATGATTCACGCCTTCCATAGCCGCTTCATCAACATATAACTGAGCAAATTTTTGGGCAAATGGCTTTTCGATTCTTGGATTAACAGTCAGCAGGAATTCGGCTAACTTATCGCTGCCGATGGAACCGCGCCCCAGTATCAATTCAGGGGACTCGGGGATTTCGGCACGTTTGCTTTCTTCCGGTACAAGTGTATCCGCCGCGCGGTACTTTGGCGCCGAACTGCATGAAGCAAGTAAAACCATAAAAAAAATAAAACCTGTTAAACCTAATTGTATAGCCCGCATACTATTCTATCGGTAAATATGTGTATGAATATTAGCATTATTCGCAGTGGGGTTTAATACCTGATCGCATTGCCTTTTGACAATAATCATAGGATTGGAATGGTTTAGCCGGCAAGACGGGACTTAGCGCCGGAAATGCGCCCCAAAAACGTCAAAACGGCGCTGCCGGATTTCCGCTCAATCTTTAACGGCCGCTATGTATAGCCAGCGATTCCGATTTCAAAACAAAAATCAGCGCAACACGGATGGCCCCCGCCGCAAAGAGGTAAAAAGTAAAAGGGAAAAAGGAGCAATTAACAATTAGGAATGATAAAATAGGTGACTAAAGTCGGTAAATAATGTAAACTTGTCGAAGGTATCGACAAGGGAAGGCTAATGGTTCGTTGTTCATAGTGGTCTTCGAGACCGGC
>JAISCO010000226.1 GCA_031265535.1 Spirochaetaceae bacterium
TCCAATACTCACATCTCCGTACTGCGCCCTGCTATCGCTTTCTTCCGCACGGACACCATCAAATACAACGGTTTGAACGTTATAATTTTTGGTAATTTCTCTCATTTTTAAAATTGTGGGAACTGACTTATGCACCTGGCAGCACCAGCGCAGTCTTCTTCCCGGAACGCCAAATTCGTCCCAGGTTTCTTCCGGCTTCATGTGGCAAGCGGCTTCATAAAAACGCAGGTTTTTCCAGTGGCGTTTTGACTTTTTAACAGCGTCCAATGTGCAGGAAAGCTCCATGCCGGTATTGCTAAAGATGACGTAAAACTCATGGGGTGAAAGAGCTTTGCTAACTAAATCAAGCAACACAAGAGAGTCTTTGCCGCCGCTAAAGGCGACCGCAAAGGAATAACCCTGAGCCTTAAAAAAATCGTGTTTTTCCCTGATATAGGCAATGGTTTTTTGCTCAAGCCCCTTCATCAAGGCTTCATTTTCTTTCCAGAGGGCATTTATACAGATTGGTTTAAGCGACAGTTTTTCTTTGTGGAGTTCGATTGCGGGCTTTGAGTAAAACCCACCGCCTTTTGCGACAGCGGCACATTCGCCATTATGGATATAGCGCCTGATGCCTTCGGCCCACAAAAGGGGGGCATCGGTGTCGGGATATTTCCAGTATTCATTAAAACCCAAATAGTCAAGTTCCTGCTTAAAGACCGGACGTATCTCTTTTATTACCTTGCTGTTGATGACAAGGCGGTATATACCATTCTTTACCGTCCACTCGTAGCCATACATAGTATATTAAATCTGCTTCCTAACCAATATATTCTTGTTCTCGTTTGAAAATGCAAAACGAGGGTCATTAAAAACTTTATGCATACCGGTAAACCATTCCGAACCGTGAATAAACCCGGCCTGCCGTAATAGTATTCGATATTTGTCCGTGGAAGTCCTGTAAGGAAGTCCAAAGTTTTTATCGGTGTAGACATATATTATATCAACCAGAGTAGCGTTTGAATTTGCTTTGACAAAAGCGCCTGATAATCTATACGGTGATTGTTCCACATCTGAAAACAGCGGCTTATAGCCTATATCCTCATTGTACCTAATAACTTCCTGCAAAAGAAGTAAATTCCATGAAAGCCCCAAAGGTAATTTTGGCAGGGTGTCAAACCAGCCTTCATCTATGTCATCAGGTATTATATAATCTCTATCATCAAAAAGTCTGTCCAGCGATTTCTTCATTTTTGAAATAAAGGATTCATCAATTTGAAGATATTCCGACAGGACATAAATTGTTTCCGTATAGAAATAAAATGTGGAATCCGAAATGTCGTGTATTTTAGTAATTATTACGTTCTTTGAAAATTTCAAATCCTCAAAATATTTCTCGGTTTCTTCACGGGTAATAATGCTATTCATCGCTTTCGCGAGATTGATCAAAACACCTTTGTTGTTTAGGGGTAAACCAGTTTGTTTTTCCCAGATATGCAAGCTATCGGTAAAATAGAAATGGCAGCCGTTAAATTTTTCCTTAAAGAAAAGGTGTTTGGTCAGCATATATATTTGCGGTTCGGTCTCAAAGCCATTATCGTTCATAAACATTGCAAGGTCTATACAAGCGGCATCAAACAAAATATGACTGTTTGAATAACCGTGAAACCGCCGGAACTGTTTTTGCAATATCGAAAGCAGTTTTGCGGCAGCTTCATCAAAGTCTATAATGCATGAGCGGTGCATATATAGGTCTTTTTCGATTTCTACAATATTGTTTGAAAGTTATATTATCTTGCCGGCCCGGACATAGCCAACTTCGCTGCTGGTAAATTTGCAAATATCATCATAGGTACATTTTGCGAGGTTTTTGCCAATCAGGAAGTCTTCTATTTTTTTGCCTGTCTCCACTTCCCTGTCATTTAATGTCAATTCTTTGACGGATTTCTTAATATCGAGCGCAGAAAAATCAAGGTCAAGGCCGGAACGGTGTAATACGTCATACCGCCTGTTGTATTGATATTCTTTGTAGATATTTTCGTTTTCCAAAAGATAGACAAGTTGGGAATTGTATCGAAAATCGGCCAGATACTCACGGACAGAACCGGCGCTGATGTAGCCGCCGCTTTCTGTCTCGATACAGATGAAGGACAGTATATTAACCGGAAAGTCTTTTATAATGTCGATTAGTTCATTTGCGACTTTCATTTCTATCTGTCTGATGCGTTCTCGTGTCAGGTTTCTCTTCTCAGCAATGTCCTGTAGGGTAAAACCGTTTGCCCTTTGATATAAAACGTTCAACGAGTTTGCGTTGCGGGGATCGGTAAAAACCGGTGTAAATGTTTTGTTAAGCGCTTCAGTTAAATTGAAAGATATTGCTTCTATTATACGGACTACATCGCCGGTGCGGCTTGTTTTAACTACCGTAGGAAAAATATTTTTAATCCCGCTTACTTTTTTAATTTTTTTAAGCAGAGGTGAAAGGCGGGCTGCCGGATACTGAATTGTCTCTGTGCCGTAACCTTGAAGGAAAAGAATCAATGGTTTATCAAGCCGGTTCTCCGGTATCTTGTTGTATGCTTCTTCAAGGGCGCTCATTCGGTAACCGTGGCATTCTTCCGACATTTTTTGAATGTAAGCAATCATATCTTCATCACCGAATATTTTACCGGCGAGAGACTTTTCCTGGGCGATAAAGGCGAGGAGTTCCTCATGAATTTCTTTAGTGGTTTTTGCAAGCTTATAGACAGCTTCTTTTTCCAGATTGAACAGTTTGCCGGCGGAAAATATTCCGGCATTGTAGAGTACCTTGTGAGCTTTGAGGGATATGTCAAGAACGCCTATATAGTCGGTGGGGTAAATGGTTTCTCTTGTTTGTATAAAGCGGCAGTCCATGGCACTCATGCTTTCGAGGCGGCCGTCTACCGCCGTTTTGGCTTGCTGCTGTAACTGCTCTCGAACGGTACGGATTTCTTTTATGCTTTTCTTGCCAAGGTTCTTGATGGCTACTAACTTTTCTTCGCTTAGGGCGAGAAGCAGGGCGACGGTATCGTAGCCATTTTTTGTAAGGGCCTTAAAAGAACGTTGGGAGAAACGCAGTTTCGATATGGGCGTCTCCGGCGAAAAGATAGTAATGGCGGCCGGGGCGTTCTCTTGGGTGTTGGGGATACTAGAGACTTCTTTCATAAACTATAGCCAGAACGCCTCTCCACAAAAATGCAGGATTATGGTCATAAAAACACCATGCCATTTCTTATATGTTCTATTATTATATCCTGATTTTGATTTTTATGCTACAACACGGGACGGCATTATAGCAATTCCGATTTCAAAACGAAAATCAGCGCAACACGGATGGCCCCCGCAAAGAGGTAAAAAGTAAAAGGTAAAAAGTAAAAATGAGCAATTAACAATTAGCAGTTGAACCGGTTTCAAGTAAAAAAGACAAACAAAGCGGGGAAGCACATCAATCCCAAACCATTAAAATAAAGAGGGAAAAAGGAAAAGGGAAAAAGGAAAAAAAAAAATCCTTACTTGCACATTGTTGATGAAAAACGCTTATTCCATGCGATAGAACGAGCGATACCTTAGCGTTTTCCGTGTATTTAATGCAAGATTTAGTAAGATTTCGACCTTCTCCA
>JAISCO010000332.1 GCA_031265535.1 Spirochaetaceae bacterium
CAAAGGGGATGATGACTTGGCCATCGCTGACTACAGTCAGGCCATACGACTCGACCCCAATTTTGCCTTAGCGTACTTTGGCCGAGGTACCACCTACTTTATCAAAAGAGATAATGACTTGGCCATCGCCGACTACAACCAGTCCATACGACTCGACCCTAATGTTGCTGCGGTATACTTTGGCCGGGGAGCCATCTACGCTGGCAAAAGGGAGTATGACAAAGCCATCGCCGACTACAATCAGGTAATACGGCTCACACCCAATTTTGCTGAGGCGTACATAGACCGGGGCGCCGCCTATCATTCCAAAGGCGAATATGACAGAGCCATCGCCGACTTTAACCAGGCGATACGGCTCGATCCCAATAACGCCGCGGCGTATAGTAACCGGGGCGCCGCCTACACTTACAAAAGGGATTATGACAGAGCCATCGCTGACTGCAACCAGGCGATACGGCTCAACCCCAATTATGCCGTGGCGTACAATAACCGGGGTACCGCCTACACTTACAAAAGGGATTATGTCCGTGCCATCGCCGATTTGAACCAGGCGATACGACTCAACCCAGATTATGTTGCGGCGTACTATAACCGGGGCCGCGCCTACTATAACAAAGAAGATTACGCCCTTGCCCGTGCCGACTTTGAAAAAGCGTTGTCGCTCGATCCCAATAACGCCAATGCACAGGAATGGCTTGAGCGTCTGCGGAGTGAGGGGCATTAGAGCCTGTTTAATATCTTTTTAGCAACAAAGATATAAACGCAAGAACCGTCATTTCCAGCGTGTTATGAATTTTACGTTCGCAGTTCTTCCAAAGACGATGATTTTTTTCCAGCCACCCAAAGCTACGCTCTACCACCCACCTCTTGGGAAGCACCACAAACTTATGAAGCTCATTGCGTTTAACCACCAACGCTTCTCCGCCCCCAACGGCGCAAACAAGTTTGCGCGCAAATTTGCGACTCAACTGCGTTGAGCTTGGGAGTTTTGCAAAGCAAAACTCCATTTCTGGATTCTAACGCGGAGCGTATGAGAACCCGCTGGGAAGTAAAAGGTAAAAAGGAAAAAGTAAAAATGAGCAATTAACAATGAGCAATGCAGGCAGTCGCACTGGTGGGGGAACAGGTGGTGGTAAGCCAAACGCAAGGGATTGAAGCGGAATTTGCGAAGCAAATTGGAGCGGAAAGCCCGACCCCGCGTAGCGGGGATGCGCCCAAAAACCAAAGATCAAAGCAAACATCGCCTGCCAGCCGTGTATGCTACCCGCCCTTTTCGGACCCTGAGGCACGGAGTGAAGGCCGCTTTCGGTATCTTAGCGCGGAGCGCATGTGCCTCCATGGCAAATGGGGGATTGATATATTCATTTTATGCTGTTATACTGATGAGTATGATAGATCAAGCTCTGTTAGAAACGCTGGATTTTAAGGCAAAAAATCTTGCCAAACGTTGGAAAAATCTTATTCGTAAAGAGCCGCATCTTAAACATTACAACAGTTTTACGGACGAACAGCTTTACGAGATAAATATGCCGTTGTACCACCAGCTTGCGCGTGCTATTGAGCGTGGAATCGACAGAAAAGCCGTGGGCGGATATTTCGTGGGCATGGGCAAAAATGGAATGAAGCAGGGTATACCCATTTCAGAGGTGGTATACGCCTGTAGTTTGAGTCAAAAAACAGTTGTTGACTATATAACATACGAATTTTTGAACGCAAACCCGCTCACAACGTATCAAATTTTTGATACGATAGACAAAGTAAACGAATTTTTTTTCCTTGGATGTTTTTACATGATCAAAGGGTTTTTAGAACAGACTTATAAACACCTTAACAGCCAGCATAATATTTCGGAAGAATTGCTTAAAACATGCTTTAAAGATGATTTTTTCTTCAAAACAGATATAGAGGACGATTAGTTAGATGGATTTAAGCGATGAATTGACGAAGTCTCTTGATATAGATACTGTTTTTACGATAACGGCGGCGGGCCATGAGATACCGGTAACTGAAACGGTTATTGTTTCATGGGTTGTCATGGCTATTCTGATAATCGCGGCGTTTATTTTTACTCGTAATTTGCGGCGGATACCGCGCGGGGCGCAAAGTATTGTTGAAAGCGGCATCGAATTTTTAAATAATTTTTCAAAAAGCCAGTTCGGCAAATACGCGGGTATTTTTGGCCCGTATATAGGCACGCTTTTTCTTTTTTTACTACTTGCCAACATCCTTCCGGCGATAACGCCCGTGTTTGCCATGGGGAAAGAGCCGCTCTTCGAGATAAAACCACCTACGCGCGATATAAATTTATGCGCCGCTCTTGCTCTTGTCTCGGTTTTGTTGATGATTTTCAGCGGCTTAATCGTGCGCCGTCCGTCCGGCTGGCTAAAAAATCTGTTTAATCCGATACCTATTATGCTGCCGTTTAACTTGATGGAGTATATCATCAAGCCTCTGACACTTTGCCTCCGGCTTTTTGGAAATATACTGGGGGGCTTTATTATCATGACGCTCATCAGTATCATGCTCGCGAATTTAATCAAATTTTCAATACTGATACCTATTCCATTCTCGCTCTATTTCGATTTTTTTGACGGGTTTGTGCAGGCGCTTGTCTTTACATTTCTTACTTCGCTGTATATATCGGAAGCGGTCGAAACAGAATGATTTTTGCGGGAAATACCATTCCGCAAGTTTTATAATTTATAGGGGTTATCATTAACGCTTCGCGTTTATGTTCGATTGTGATAGGCGGCGATTCCGCCGCCCAAAATAGGGGTTATCATAAATGCTTTGCGTTTATGTTCGATTGCTATAGGCGGCGATTCCGCCGCCCAAAATAGAGGTTATCATGCCAAAAATAGAGGTGAACGAGGCGCTTTTTTTCAGACTGGCGGGAAAACACTGGAAAACACGGAAAGAGCTTGAGGATGCTCTTTGCTGCGCTAAGGCTGAGCTTGATGAAGACAGCGATAAAGAATTGCCGGAAGCGGAGCGTGTCTTAAAAATCGAGCTTAATGATACGAATAGACCGGATTTGTGGGGAACGGCTGGCTGCGCCCGGCAGCTGCGAATATATCATGGTGGAAAAAGGCCGTTCTATCCGTTTTTTTCAATGCCCGGCGATATGAAAGGCGCTAAAAAACGTGTGATTGTTGAAGCAAGCGCAAAAGGAGTGCGCCCTTGGCTTGCGGGTTTTATGGCTCATGGTAATGAAGTTACCGACGCCGGTTTGCGCGACATGATTCAAACGCAGGAAAAATTGTCGTGGAACTATGGGCGTAAACGCCGCGCCATCTCTATGGGTGTGTACCGTTCCGCATTGATTAAATGGCCTATTCACTATAAAGCGGTCGATCCGGATTCTGTCTCGTTTGTTCCGTTGCAATGGGAGCTTTGTGAGGGTACGCCGGATATTAAAACGCCGCTTACACTGAACGATATTTTAAAAAAACATCCTAAAGGCAGGGAGTATGCGTTCATTCAGGAACATGAGCCTATGCATCCGCTGCTTGTTGACGTGCGCGGCGAGGTTTTGTCCTACCCGCCTATCATTAATTCGGCGGATATTGGCGCGGTGCAGATGGGGGATTCGGAGCTTTTTATAGAGCTTACCGGCACTGATGTCAATGTTGTTACTCATGCCGCCTCAATCGCCGCGTGTGATCTTGCCGATCAGGGCTGGGCTATTGAGCCGGTCGAGATATGCTACGAGTACGACACGCCGTTTGGCAAAACATTGACAACGCCGTTCTATTTTCAAGAACCGGTGTTTTGTAGTCTTGAGCGTATTCACAAATTTTTGGGCAAGCCGCTCGACGCCAGGGCTTGTGTAGCGGCGCTTGAGCGTATGGGCTGTGCGGCGGAAAAGCAACGGGGGCTTGAGGCCGGTTCTACGGAAATTGTTGAGGGTATACGCGCCTGGCCGCCTGAATACCGTAACGATTATCTGCACGCAGCAGATGTTATGGAAGATGTGATGCTTGGGCATGGGCTGGAAAATTTTACTCCGGAGCGTCCGCGTGATTTTACGGTTGGGCGGCTTTCGGCGGTAACGGTTTTTAGCAGAAAAATCAAAGAAATACTTGTAGGCGCTGGTTTTCAGGAGATGATATACAATTATCTTGGTTCCAAAAAAGATTTAATAAGCAAAATGCGCGGCTCGGGCGATAAAATAATCCGTATATCCAATCCTATGACTGAAAATTATGCATATGTCCGCGATTCGCCGCTGCCAAGTCTTGCCGCAAGTGAATCGGCGTCCGCCAATGCTGTCTATCCACACAAGATTTTTGAAATAGGTAAGGTCGCTTATAAAGACTCTTCCCGGAATTATGGTACGGCTACTCGTCAGTATGCCGGTATTCTGCATGCGGGCGCGGACGCAAACTTTAATACGATAGCGGCGCTTATTCAGAATCTGTTCTATCATATTTCGCGGACTTATACGGTGGAGGAGGCCGATGACCCGCGCTTCATACCCGGTCGTGCCGCTCTCATTGTCAGAAATGGTGTTATAGCCGGTGTCTTCGGTGAATTTCATCCTGAGCTGCTAGAAAATTGGGACATAAAAGTTCCCTGCACAGCCGCCGAGCTTGACATAGACTTTCTCATACCCCCCGCCAGCGGGTTTACATGCGCTCCGCGCCGGCATACCGAAAGCGGACTTTACTCCGTGCCTTAGGTTCCGAAAATAGCGGTTTGCATACGCGGCTGTCCGCCTTCTCATTGCTCATTGTTAATTGCTCATTTATTGTATTGTTTGCTTTTACTCCGATAATTCGTGTCGCCATTTATGGCGTAATTTGCGGCTCATATTCTGATTCAGGAGGGGGCTCTTAAAAACTTATTCGACTTCTTTGACTTCGCGGTTCATAAAATTCTTCATGTATTGAAGCTGTTCCAAAACTTCAGTTTTGGAACAAGCTCATCCACTGGTACAATCGTGTACGAACACTGGAATCAGTTATAGTAAGATAATTTTTTTTCGGCATGCATAAACGCGGTGGATACAAGCCAGTTCATGATAAAATAGAATAAGCCCGCGGTGAATATGGGCATTGTTGAAAATTCACGGGCGGCGGCGTTTTGAGCGGCGTGAAAAAGCTCCGCCACGCCGATAACCTGCGCAAGCGCGGTATCTTTTACCAGCGTGATAACTTCGTTCCCGGAGGCGGGCAGTATTCGTTTTATAACTTGCGGCAAAACAATCCGGTTGAATGTCTGTCTACCGGTAAAACCAAGCACCTTTGCAGCCTCGTACTGTCCTTTTGCTATCGATTCAATGCCGCCGCGGTAAATTTCGGCAAAATACGCGGCGTAATTCAGCACAAATGCTATTATTACGGCCGTAAACCGGTTGTATGATAAAATGAATTTAGCGGCGGCCCAAAAATTTTCAGAAGCTATGAGCGGCGAAAATGTATCGTATAAAAATACATATAAATATTTTGGAGCAAAATAAATAAATATAAGCTGCAATATGAG
>JAISCO010000341.1 GCA_031265535.1 Spirochaetaceae bacterium
GTATTTACCTTGACATGGATATGGAAGTCGTAAAGCCGTTTGATGAACTGCTTAAAGCGGATACCATGCTGGCGTATGAAAACAATGTCAACCACAATATCGAAGCCGGCTGTTTTGGCGCTGAACCCAATCATCCCTACATAAAAAAATGCATGGAATATTTTGAGGAAAGGGCGCTCTTTGATCCGGCATTGCTGCAAAATATACTGGATTTGCCCCAATCTAAACGGCATGAATTTGTCGCTCCGTTTATTTTGCCGGAAATCATGAAAAACGCCGCCGAAAAATACTTTTCGGCCGGCAGTCCGCGCTTTTTTTCACCCGATTATTTTACCGCAAAGAACATACTAACCGGAAAAATTGAGGCGACAAAAAATACTTTTACGATTCATCATTTTGCGGCTCAGTATCATTCTGCCGAATGGCACAAAAACAGGAACGTTGAACAAAACATATATGTATCATTTGGTGAAAAAGCAAAACTGTCAAAAATAATTATTGTAATGCGGCGCGTGGTACAGCACATTAAACGCTACGGATTTTTTAACGCAATGCGATACTATGTTGATAGTTTTATCCTGCGTAAAAGAGAACGTGAAGGATTAGGGCTTTAGAAAAACACATAGCAGTTAACAGTTAACAATGAGCAATGAGGAATGAGGAATTAGCAATGAGAGATGATGAGACAACCCATAACTGCCGCTATCGAAGTGAACGCCTTTCCACCCTCTCATAAATGGAAAAATTAGCCACAAATTACGCGAATTGCGCCATAAATGGCGACACAAATTATCGAAACGGAGGCAAAGCCCCGAAGGCCGTTATCGAAGTGAACGCATCTCCACCGCCAACGGCGCAAACAAGTTTGCGGCGGCGGGAATACGCTAGCGCGGAGCGCATTGAAACCCGCTGGCGGGCGCGGAGCGTATGTAAACCGGCACAATAAATGAACAATGATAACGCTGCCAGCCGCGTATGCAATCGCTATTTGCGGACCCTAAGGCACGGAGCAAAGCCCGCTTTCGGTATGCCGGCGCGGAGCGCATGAGAAACCCGCTGGCGGGCGGCGCGGAGCGCATTGAAACCCGCTGGCGGGCCGGTTGATTGTGGGGGGAAAAGAAATTAGATTTAAGATAACGCGGATTTGGAAATGAAAAAGCACATACAAAATATAGCCCTGATACTCAGCTTCTTTTTTTGCGGCGCGCTGAGCGCTTGCGCATCAGAGACCGTGTTGGACATCCCCAAGAAAGACGCGCTTTTATCCCTTAAAAAAGGCGATATATCATTCATTACCGGCGCGCGCCCGGCACGGATGACAGAAATTTCAAAAATTGACGCCACCGCGCCCTTTTATGCGGCGCTATTATTAGAGGAATACGACAAAGACGATGAAAGAACGGCGCTTTTGCTGCAAGAAGCGCTTAAAAGCCCCGTTACACGAGACGCGGCAATAAAAAAACTGTCCGCGTTGGGGCAGAATACGGCGGGCACAAGGCCAGACGCGGCCGCGCCGTCAGACACGGCCGCCGCAAACCCCGGAAACATAGCCGCCGGCCAAAGCGCCGTCGGACAAAAAGATTATAACGAAGCGCTGCGCAAATTCCAGCTTGCGTTAGATGACGAAGACGAATTTTTTTTACTGGATAAAGACCTGTTGGGGGATTTGGGCAAGGCGTTTCAGTATGCGGCAGCAGCGCAAAAAGGCATACCCGCGAGAACAGGGGCGGCCCTTTTTTTGAATTGGGAGAAGGAGATACGAACAGGGAACAGACTTTGGGTACAGACTGAAACAGAGCGGAATGAGCGGCGCTACCTGCTTTTATTCTATGCCGCCAGAATGATGCGGCAGACCGCCGAATACGGAGAGGCGGAAACTTTATTTACAAGAGCCTTGTCCCTTGCGCCGGACAGCGAACAGACGGACGCCTGTATTTGGTATATACTCGACATTTCTTTTGCGGCAAACGCCGGAAAAACAGAAAAAACAAATGAGCTAATCAAAAAATACATGCCGCTTATGTCCGACAAGACATATTTTTTGGATTTTTTTGAAAAATACACACATTTTTTATGCTTGAATCAAAAATGGGACGATATAGCGGAGATTTTTCCGTATATACACAGATACGGCGGCCCTGAATTACTTGCAAAGTATGCTTTTATCATGGGAAATGCCGTTGAGTTAAAATTTTTAACACCGGAAAAAGCCGCCGCCGCGCTGGATTTACCATTTTTAGAAAAATCCGGAGGCAAATTTGGGGGCGGATACGCCCAGACACAGCCGGAAGATTTTTATCAAATAGCTTACGACAGCGACAGTATCACCGGCAATGACATTTCATCATTTTATTACACCGCGTCCGCCGCTAAAAAACTCGGTAAAAACCCGCGCCTTAAGATCCCGGTTGAAAAAGGCGGGGCGGCTGCCGCCAAGACACAAAAAAAAATACAAAACACGGGTGCGCAGGCGGATGAACTGACAAAAAAATTCCTGAACGGTTTTTTTCTTTTTGGCGCAGGACACTTGGCCTACCCTTATATCATGGAAAATGTTTACACACTGCCTATAGCGGAATTGCGCTCCCTTGCCGAATCGCTGGCGGAAGCGGAACGCTGGGGAGAATCTATACGCCTTGCCCGCACATATATGCAGCGCCCTGATTACAAAACTTCTTTGGACGACCTTAAAACGGACAATCTTAGAACGGCCGATCTTAGAATTTGCTATCCGTTTGCCTTTAGCCGTCTTGTCAAGAAATATGCCCGCGAAACAGGCATGGACGAGGCGCTGCTGTACGGCCTCATCCGCACGGAGAGCCTTTTTATACCGGATATAGTTTCACGGGCAGGCGCGGTGGGACTGACCCAGCTTATGCCGGAAACCGCGCGCGAGACGGCGCAGTGGCTTGCCCGGCAAGGCGGCCCGGATTATTTTACGGACGGTTCCCTACAACTTTCTTACCCTGACGTAAACATTCATTTAGGCTCAATATACTTTCAGCAGCTAAAAACAAGGATGAACGGCGACTTGCTTGCGCTGCTTTCATACAACGGGGGCATGAACCGGATCCGTCGCTGGCGTAACGCCCGTCCCGCGTTGAACGACGCGCTTTTTTTGGAAAGCGTTGACTACACCGAGACCCGTGAATACGGACGCCAAGTCCTGGCGGCGGCGGCAATATACCGCTGCTTGGAAAATCTAAACGGCTGATTG
>JAISCO010000363.1 GCA_031265535.1 Spirochaetaceae bacterium
CAAATTGACGCGGTTATTTCAATGAATGACAATATGGCAATGGGCGCCGTCGAAGCGGTAAAAGGTAACCCCAAGTTTACTTCGCTGCTTGTTTACGGCGTTGACGGCGATGCCGCGGCTGCCCTACTCATTGAGGAAGGCAGCATGACCGCGACCGCTTTCCAGAATGCCGATGAACTTGCTCGTAAAAACATGGAACTTGCCAATCAAATTCTTACCGGCGGAGCGGCTAACAGCGTAGTAAATATCGATATTTTGTGTCCGCTGTATACTAAGGATAATGTCGCCGAACTTATCGCCATTCATAAGAAGACCGGCGCGTTGAAGT
The DNA here is from genome assembly GCA_031265535.1 of Spirochaetaceae bacterium. Taxonomy (GTDB): domain Bacteria; phylum Spirochaetota; class Spirochaetia; order Treponematales; family Breznakiellaceae; genus JAIRMY01. The sequence continues at coordinate 329 of JAISCO010000363.1, forward strand.
AAAAGCCAAAGCTGAGTTGAAGTTAAGGACTTTAGCAAAAAGTCCGTTAATTCCGGGTGTTTGTTTAAAAACATCCGGAATTTTTTTTGCAGCCCGCGCGTCCGGTAAACAGGGAAAAAGGAAAAGGTAAAAAGGTAAAAGGAAAAAGGAATTTTTTACTTCTTAACAAAGCGGGGAAGCGCATCAATCATAAACCGTCAAAATTTTGAAGGTTATGATGAACTTTTTCGTCGCTGCTCCCCCTCGCTCCAAAGGTTTTGCTTTGCAAAACGCTTTTCCGCTACCCCCACTCCCACCCATTAACAATTCTCGCCGAATAGTTTTGAATGACAAAAAACTTTTTCGACTTTTTCGACTTCTTCGACTTCGTGGTTAAACAATTCTGTGGGTCAAGTGCAGCTCTGCGGGGGGAGGGGGCTCATTTTTTTGCGTACACCTCGAATGTATCGCCCAAACGAAACAGCCTGCTTAACGCCATGACCAGCTTGTACATGAATTTACCGGCGCTTAAACGGCGGCAAAATGGAAAACGTTCAGGATGATGCCCGGTAACAACTATTTTTTTTACGGTAAAACCAAAGCGCGATAAAACTTTTTTTACGCGGCGTTGATTCCAAATTGTCCAATGATCGGCGGGGCTTTTTTCTAAAAATTTTTTTAGTTTTTTTACTAAGCCTATTCCTGAAATACCGGAACTGTTTGGCGTGGAAAACGCGAACACGCCGCCAGTTTTTAATAAATCGTGTATTTTTTCAAGGGCGGCTTTTATCATACAGCTATCCTCAACATTATCAATTTCAAAATGTTCAATCACGTACCATAAAGTTATTACATCAAATTCCCGCCAGGCGTGTTCTTGTACTTTGCTTATCAGCTTATCGTCCGGGAAAAATCCTTCAAACGCGTTTATGTGTAATTCATCATTTACATAAGCTGTTGCCGCGGCGGAACCGTCGATACCGGCGCAGTCAAAACCTTCGCCGCGCGCCGCCGCAACAAATGCGCCGTACGCGCAGCCTATATCCAAAATACGCGCGGGAACGCCGCCGCTGCCGAGCAGCGCGCTGCCGGACAGCGCGCCGCCCGGCAGTGTTTTAATTAGCGCAAGCCGGCGTTTTGCCATTGCCGTAAGATTTGGAAAGTCTTCCAGATATGTTTTGCCATACTGTTTTTTATAGTTTTCAAAAAAATATGCTTCGGTGTAATGAATATCCGGCGGCAAGTTCCGGTTCATATAAATCATGCCGCAGCACGCGCAGCGCCGGTATGTTCTATCCTCAAAACGCGCGATTACGCTTGTTTTTTTATGCCGGCATAGCGGACAAACAGCGGAAACTTTAGGAGCAAAACCGTTAATGTACGCGGCAAGTGTTTCGCATCCGTCATTCTCAAGATTGTCAAGATTATATTTTCGTGCCGCCGACGCGCTCCGTTCGGCAATCAGCGCAAGAAATTTGGCGTTAAGCTGTCTGCCGGTAAAAAGAAGTTTGGCAAGCCGCGCCGCGCCGCGCCTGCCGCGCCCGGCGGAAACAAAACCTGCGCTGCGGGCAAGCGCCTCGTGCAGAGCCGTAGGCGACACAAGTATCACCGGAACGCCGGCGTACAGGGCTTCAAACGCGCAAAGCCCAAAATGAGTCACCACAAGGTCATAATCCGCAAGCCGGCCGCGCAAATTTTTTACAAACGGCTTATAAATAAAATCCGCCGCAAAATCGTTCCCCGCCTGCCTGTCGTTCAAAACGCCGCCAATCAAAGTTACTTCACAGACGCCATGCGCCGCGCATGACCGCGCCGCCGTTAAACCGAGCATGGCGGCGTCTTCACCGCCAAAACTTATCAGAATTTTTAGTTGTGTTTGTGTTGTTTGTATTTTTGTTATTTGTGTTTGTATTTGTATTTTTGTTATTGAGGCAAAATCAGTCTTACCTACAGCGGCGGTCTTACGCCTGACCGGCAGGCAGAGCAGGTCTGGACGCAGCGCGTTTGCCGGCGCAAGGGACGGCAGCTTTGGCAGCAAGTCCAGCAGGAAATCAAAACGCCGCCGGACGCGCCCGCCCTCGTCAATGCCGAGTGTGGGCGCGGAGAAAAAATTAAATTCGCGCTCTGGCGTAATAAAACGGTCAAAAACGACAAGCGCCCAATCCCGCTGTAATTCAGCCTCGCTGTGTATCAGCGGAACCTCGTCAAGGTTTTCCAGCGACTGCGCAAGAACAGAGCGCGCTTCAGCCAATGTCCGCCTCGCGCCAAGTCCGGGCAGATAGAGCAGGGCCTCCCGCCCAAATCTTCGCAAGTCCCGTACCAAGAGCCCGCAGCGTACCAGATGCCCGCTGCCCCGTCCTTTCTCAAAGGACGCTGTTACTAAAATTGGTTTAAGCTGTAGTGCCACTCAACAAAAAATCCTGTCGTACGCGCCGATAACGCGCTCTCCACGCGAACATTCTTTGACGGGGGTGTCGTGAAGCTCCGCGTAAAGCAAGACGGCCCGTGCATAGTCGTCTATTGTGTCAACGCTTAGGCGTATGGCGGGGCGCTGCCATTTTAGAGGCGCAAGCGGACGGTGCAGTGTGAATATCGCGCCGTTTTCATAGAGATACGGACAGACGTGTTCACGGTGGTACGGTTCGGCAGTTATTTTTTCGGCCTGTAACAGCGCGGCGGCGGTAACCGATTCTATTCCGGCGCCATAAGGCAGTCCGGCGTATCCTGAGTATGCGGCGTTTAAGGCGGCGGCCTCGTTATTGATTTCTTCCGCCGCATCGGTAAACACGAATGGATTGTCGCCCGTTGCCCGAATTATCCTGTACTCTTCCAGGGCAAAATGCCGGATTGCCGAGCAAAAGCGCCCAAGTACGTCGTACTTCGAGCCGCAAAATAGTTCAAAATTGCATGAGGCGGCAAGATCTTTGAACGCCACGCGGTCATCTTCAGGGCAGGCAAGGATGCGCAGCGGAACGTCAAGTTGTTTCAAGGTTTCCATGACGCAGTGTATCAATGGTTTTTCACCAAGCGGAAGCAGGGCTTTGCGCGGCAGCCGGCTCGAATCGAGCCGCGCCTGAAGAATGAGCGCCGTCATACTCAAATAATACGGCGAAACGTATCCCAACTCAACCCGCCATTTGCCATGGAGGCACATGCGCTCCGCGCTAGCATACCCAAAGCAGACTTTACTCCGTGCCTCAGTGTCCGACAATAGCGATTGGCATACGCGACACAATTACTTTTTATTTTTTACTTTTTACTTGGTAAGCTGGGAGGGGGTTCGCACGCGCTTTCCCGTTGCGCGTCTTTTAGCTTTATGGTTATGAATTCCGCTAGTTCTGCCAGCAGAGATGCCTGCCACTGTTTCTGTACCGGAGCTATCGAAATCAGTTCGAAAGGTTCCCGCCGCAAGGCTGCGGCGATTCTTTCGAGCATCGTGTCGGTCGGAAAGCGCTTTTCAGCCTCAATCATGGCAATATAGTTGGGTGCGGTGTCCGCCATTTCTGCCAGTTTTAACTGAGAAAGCCCCATATCGGTTCTATACGCCTTAATATTCCCGGCAAGAATTGCCCTTAGTTTGCTCATAACACAACGCTATAGATTTAAATTTATAGAACGGAAGGC
>JAISCO010000246.1 GCA_031265535.1 Spirochaetaceae bacterium
GCGGCAATCTCGTTAATGAATGAAATTTTCACCGCAAGGAAGGCATTTGACGAATACTTGATCATCTCGGCGGATTCCAGTGTCGTCTCGATATAGGGCGTTTCGCTCAAATGAAACGGGCGGTAGGCGCTCTTCATAATTTTTCGCGCCCGGTCGCTCTCCGCCCCCACAATAACGCGGTCCGGGTGGGTAAAGTCATACACGGCGGTGCCTTCCCGCAAAAATTCAGGATTCGAGACCACATCAAACGGAATATCCACCCGCCGGGCGTCAAGTTCCTCTTTTATCCACGTCTTAACCTGCTGACCGGAACCGACCGGAACCGTGCTTTTATCAACAATTACCGTGTATTTTTCAATCACCCGGCCAATCTCCCGCGCAACGTCTTCCACATACACAAGATTGGCGCTGCCGTCCGCGTTAGGCGGAGTCCCGACAGCAATAAAGACGGCATCGCTATTTTTGACGGCAGCGGACAAATCGGTGGAAAAAGCGAGCCGCCCTTCCGCTGTATTCCGCGCGATGATCTCGTCCAGCCCGGACTCGTAGATGGGAATTTCCCCGTTACAGAGCAGAGCGATTTTATCCGTGTCCTTATCAACACAAATCACGTTATTCCCAAAATCAGCCAAACACGAACCGGAAACAAGCCCTACATAGCCGACTCCGGCCACCGTTAAGTTAATCATAGCCAATTATTGCCGCTTTGAGCCATTTTTACAACCCACCAGTGGGTTTAACATACGCTACGCGTTAGCGTCTTGCCGCCGCTCGCAAAGAGGTAAAAAGTAAAAGGTAATAAGGAAAAATGAGCAATTAACAATTAACAATGAGGAGTGCGCAGTTAGCAATTAGCAAGGAGGAGGCTTGACAGACTAATTTGAGTTTGCTATATTCTAATTAGATTAGATATTCTGTGAATTCGACTAGGAGGGCGGCGCTCATGAAGGACGAAGTAACGGATGCGTTGATCGCGCGGACGGCTGGAGAAATCGCCGACCGGGTTGGTCTTGAAAATCTGTCCCTTAAAGAGGTGGCCGAAAAGCTGGAGATTAAAAGCCCGTCGTTGATATTTCATGTAAAGAGTTTGAAGGGGCTTAAAAATCTTTTGGGCAAGTATACCACACGGCTTATGGTCGCGGAACTTATGGAGGCGGGTTTTGGAAAGAGCGGGCTTGACGCAATAGCGGCGCTGGGGGACGCGGCGGTGAAATTTGCCTTTGCTCACCCCGGAATGTACGAGTCTGTTCAGTGGATGAATATTTATTATGTGAGTGCCGATCAGGAGGAGCCGGGTTATTCCGAGTTTCAGCGGATAACCGATCTGTTTTTCCGGCTTTTCGAGGGGTCGTCCCTCGAAACTGTGGAAGTGTCCCATATTATCAGGGGTTTCCGCTGCCTGATTCACGGTTTTGCCACGATTGCCGGGCATAAAGGCTTCGGACACCCGTCGGACGCGGCGGAGAGTTTTGACTACTGCCTCGCGCTCTATCTTGCCGGTGTGGAACGGAAACTGGCCGAAAAACGGCCTTTGAACGATGAAAGTCATGCTGAACTCTGACATTGCGACAGGGTTTAGGGCAACAATTTTTGTGGAGACAAGGACAAATGTTTAAGATAGGGGAGTTCTCCAGACTGTCAAATATCACGGTGCGATCCCTGCGGCATTACGAAGGCATCGGCCTTATGCCGCCGGAAAAAACCGATCCGGCTACGGGCTACCGGTATTACTCCGACAGTCAGCTTGAAACCGCCAACAAGATACGGATGTTTCGGGACGCGGGCTTTTCATTGGCTGCCATAAAGGGGCTTTTACGCGCCGGCAGTCCGGAGACTGAGCGGCGCTACTACGAGCTGCGGCATACGGAGATTGAGGAAGAACTTCGCTCCCTTGGGCAAAAAAAGGACGTGATTCGCCTGCTGCTTGAGGACGGGGAAACAGAGTTTGAGCAAAATGAGCAACTTGAGGAAAATGTCGAGGGGGGGGGGGGGGATGTCGAGGATGCCATCCCCCAATCAGGGCAACAGAAAAACACGCGGAACAGGTAGCAGAGTTAGTACAGGAAACGATTAAAACGGTCTATCCAAAATACTACCCAAAAGAGCTTGTTGATTTTTTTTGCGCCCACCACAGCGGCGAAAAAATCAAGACTGATATAAAAAACGGAAACGTGTGGGTATTGTTTTGCGATGACCGGTTAGTGGGAACAGGCTGCGGCATGGGCAAGCACATTACGAGGGTTTATGTTTTGCCCGCATTTCAGGGAAAGGGATACGGCAGTTATATCATGCGGCAGCTTGAAGATACAATCGGCAAAAAATATAACGAGGCGGTGTTGGACGCTTCTCTTCCGGCAGTCCGTTTGTACGAAAAACGCGGCTATAAAACGGTGAAGCACGAAAAACTGCTTGTTGAAAATGATGTTGTGCTGGTATATGAGGTTATGAAAAAAGAACTTTTGTTGTTGAACAGTTAAATTTATCGGAAATCAATGGAGGAGGAATGAAATGGCAAGAGCAACAAGCAAAGCGGAACTGATAGCGGCCGCAAATGACCAATGGTCAAAGATGTGGAAGATGATTGACGCCGTCCCCGGCGGGGCGCAGTCTGTCGTGTTTAACTTTGGTGATGACCCGATGTTGAAAGAAGCCCACTGGGGGCGGGACAAGAATATGCGGGATGTCCTTGTTCATCTGTACGAATGGCATCAGCTTTTGCTCACTTGGGTTAAAGCGAAC
>JAISCO010000104.1 GCA_031265535.1 Spirochaetaceae bacterium
AAAAATAAAAAGGTTATAATGTTAATGGGCGATTTTGCGATAAAGGCGGTAAATTATATATGGAAAAGCAGGTATAATGAAAAAATAATACCGTCCGGATCTACCTATAAAATAAGGAAGGGGGTGTATGAATCAAGGGGAATAAGGTTTTTCCCGTCATACACACAAACCGGCGATAGTTTTGGATTGGAAAAATCAAAAGTAGAAATGATAAAAGAAGACGTAAAAAAAGCAATGGAAATATGTAACTATTCAGCCGGAATATTTGAAAAAGTAACAAAATCTGGCAATTTATCTTGAAATATAAGATGCACAGCTTCACTGTCCGTCATTCCCTGTTTAAGACGGGTGGATATATGCGGATCCGGCAGTATATCTTCACTCCTTCCCAGATACTGAAACATTACCCGATTTTTCGTAGGACATTACGGTTGGACGTTTTTTTTAGGAATTGCTGCCTGCCGTTTTGGAACGTGGAGCGTTTTTTGGCAAGATGCCGGACTTAAAGCGCCGGCGCTATTGGCGCGATACCGCCGCTTAATGAAAAAAGCCCATGACTCTTGCGAGTCATGGGCTTTTTTTAACGAAGCGCTTTTCCGGTGATTACTTCACCGTGTCGGCGGCATTTTTCAGGGGCAAGCCAAAGGCTTCGGCGACACCGGGGAAAGTTATCTCACCCTTGTAGGTGTTCAGGCCGGAAAGCAGCGCGGGATTTTCGCGGCAAGCCTTCTCTACGCCTTTATTTGCCAACTGGAGACCGTAACTAATGGTGGCGTTGTTCAACGCGAAAGTCGATGTCCGGGCGTACGCGCCGGGCATATTTGCCACACAATAGTGGATGATGTCGTCAACAACGAATACCGGATCGGTATGGCTGGTGGGGTGGGAAGTCTCGAAGCAACCGCCCTGGTCGATGGCAACGTCTACAAGCACGGCGTTTTTCTTCATCGTCTTTAGATGTTCCTTGCGGATCAGTTTTGGGGCTTTTGCGCCGGGGATGAGTATCGCGCCGACTACGATGTCCGCATCCTTAATGTAGGTTTGCAGGGCAACTTGATCGTTATAGATTGCTTTCACATTGGGGGGAAGAATTTCCCCAAGGTATTCAAGGCGTTGCAGGTTAATGTCTAATATGATTACGTGGGCGCCGAGGCCCGCCGCCGTCCATGCCGCATTAGTGCCGACCGTGCCGCCGCCGAGGATGACGACATTTGCCGGGGCCACACCCGTTACGCCCATCGGCAGCAAGCCGCGGCCGCCTTGCGTTTTTGCGGAATAGAAACCGCCCATCAACACTGACATCCTTCCAGCCACCTCGCTCATAGGTTTAAGCAGGGGCAGAGCGCGGCCCTCCTGTACCGTCTCGTAGGCCAGCGCGATGATTTTCCGCTTTAGACAAGCGTCAAGCAGCGGCTTATCCGCCGCAAAGTGGAAGTAGGTGTACACCAGTTGATTTTCCTTCATCAACTCGTACTCCGATTCCAGCGGCTCTTTTACCTTAACCAGCATTTCCGCCGCTTTCCACACTTCGGCGGCGGTGCTCAATATAGTAGCTCCTGCCGCTTTGTACTCGTCATCGGTGATGGCGGAACCCAGGCCCGCGCCTTTTTCGATGCACACACTGTGCCCCGCCGATACATAAGCCTGTACCGCGTTTGGGGTGAGTCCGACCCTGAATTCATTGTTTTTGACTTCTTTGGGACAACCAATTTTCATAGAAACCTCCATAAAACAGATATATTTTCGAGACCGCAAAATAAAAATTTTGGGACCGGTCTTCGAAACCAGATAAAGTCCAACATTTTCTCCAAAACTTTGTGATTTTGGAAAAAACATTGGGAAAAGAGCCTCTCTTTTTTGTCTGTTTTTTTATAAACGGTTATGCAAACTGTCTATAAAACCAACATTTTTGTATATTTTCATATGGAAAATAGGCGGCCGTTCAATGAAAAACCGTGCGCTAATGGACAGGAACAACCGCCGAATGGAAGCTGCCCGGAAACTTGAGGTCCCCGAACAGTCCTTGCTAACTAAACATCCGTCCGCAACGGGATGGGCGTGTTGTCAGCTTCGTCAATGCGGTTCTCGTACACATAGTACTTTGTCAACCTGGCGATCTCCGGACTCAGCAGCAGAATGGCGATGAGGTTCGGGATGGTCATAAGCGCGTTCAGCGCGTCCGCCAGATCCCACACAACGCCAATCGTGAGTGTCGTACCGAGGAACGTGAAAAGCACATATATAACCCGGTAGGGGATATTGCTTTTCGGGCCGAACAAGTATTCCGCGCCTTTTTCGCCATAGTATGACCACCCAAGGATGGTAGAAAGCGCGAAGGTGAACAGGCCGAAAGTCAGCACGATTGTTCCCAAGACAGGAATTTGACCAAAAGCGGCGTGGGTCAGTTTGCCACCGTCGTTGAGAGCTTCAATTTTGCCGTTAGCGATTACGGAGCTTACGACGACAAGACCGGTCATCAAACAAACAACAACCGTGTCCCAGAAGGTGCCGGTACTGGAAACCAAAGCCTGCCGCACAGGGTTGCGAGTCTGGGCAGCCGCAGCCACGATAGGAGCGGAACCCATGCCGGACTCGTTGGAGAAAAGGCCGCGCGCGATACCGTACCGGGCGGCGCTCATCAAGGATGACGCTACGAAGCCGCCTCCAACGGCTTTGGGGGAAAAAGCGGCGCCAAGAATAACCTGAACCGTCTGGCCAAGGTATGCGCGGTTGATTATCAGGATGATGAGGCAGCCGATAACGTATAAAATCGCCATGAACGGAACCAGGGCTTCGCAGACCCTTGATATCCATCTGATTCCGCCGATCAGTACGATGCCGACCAAAACCGCCAGCACAATGCCGGTGACCCAGTGGGGAATACTGAAGGTTTCGCTCATAAGATTAGCGACCGCGTTTGACTGTACGCCGTCCCCGATACCGAAGGCCGCGAGCGCGGCAAAAATGGCAAACAGTACGCCGAGCCATTTCATTTTAAGACCGCGTTCCAGCGCAAACATCGCGCCGCCAAGCATCATGCCGTTTTCGTCTTTTACGCGGTATTTAACCGCGAGCAGACTTTCGGCATACTTGGTAGAAATGCCGAAGATACCGGTAAGCCACATCCAAAGGACCGCGCCGGGGCCGCCGAGCGCGATGGCCGTGCCGACACCGATGATATTCCCGGTTCCGATGGTAGACGCGAGCGCGGTCGTCAAAGCGCCGAACTGGGAAACGTCCCCAACCCCGTCAGGGTCTTTTGTTACTGACAGTTTGATACCCAGCCCGATTTTCCGCTGGATGAACCCTGTCCGTACGGTCAAGAACAGGTGCGTACCGAAAAGCAGCACCAGCAGCCACGGCCCCCATAACCAGCCGTCAATCGTGCTGATTACATTCGAAAAAGTTTCCATACTATTTCCTCCAAAATAAATTAATTATCTATAATTTTAAGCCGGTTTTTGTGAAATGTAAACAAAAAAGAAGAAGGAAAAAGAAGAAGGAAGAGGGAAGAAGGAAGAAGGAAGAAGGAAGAAGGAAGAAGGAAGAAGGAAGAAGGAAGAAGGAAGAAGGAAGAAGGAAGAATTAACAATGAGCAATTAACAATGGAGGAGAGAGGAAAAAGGAAAAGGTAAAAAGTCGCAAGCTGCTAGACCGGAGGGATTGAAACCCGCTGGCGGGCGGGGGGTGGCGGAAGACCGCCGCAGGCGGGCTGTAGACAGGGGAGGCGCGACTATTAGGCAACGGTTTGCGATGATGCGGGGAAACAGCGCCCCCCTCCTGAATCAGAATATGAGCCACAAATTACGCGAATTAACACGAATTATAGGATTAAAGGCAAAACCTCCGACCGCCGCTATCAATTTGAACGCCGCGTCCCGCCCAACGAGGCGGGAAGCTACTAGCGCGAAGCGCATGAAAAACCCGCTGGCGGGCTAGCGCGGAGCGCATGTGCCTCCATGGCAAATGGTTGACGAAGGGGGGGATTTTTTTTATGCTAAAGTAAATCCACTCTTAAAAATCGAGGAATAAAATAATGGCTGACAAAAAAATGGTCATGATTGACGGAAACACGGCGGCGGGACAGATCGCTCACGCGCTCAGTGAAGTAATCGCGATATATCCGATTACCCCGTCCAGTCCAATGGGAGAAGTTTCTGACGAACTTTCCGCGCAGGGAAAAAGAAACCTATGGGGAACAATCCCGCAAGTATACGAAATGCAGAGCGAAGCTGGCGCCGCCGGAGCGGTTCACGGAGCGTTGACAACCGGCGCTCTGTCCTCCACCTTTACCGCGTCTCAGGGACTTCTGTTGATGATACCGAACATGTACAAGATAGCGGGCGAACTTACCTCTACAGTGTTTCATATCGCCGCCCGCGCTATTGCCGCTTCGAGCCTGTCGATTTTCGGCGACCATCAAGATGTTATGGCCTGTCGTCATACCGGCTGGGCTATGCTTTCTTCAAACAGCGTGCAGGAAGTAATGGACCTTGCGGTGATAGCCCACGCCTCCACACTCCGCGCCCGCGTCCCGTTCCTGCACTTCTTTGACGGCTTCCGCACTTCACACGAACTTCAAAAAATCGAAGAAATCAGTTTCGACATACTACGGCAAATGATAGATGATGATTTAGCGCGCGAACACCGGCGGAGGGGACTTAGCCCCGAAAATCCGGTAATACGCGGTACGGCGCAGAACCCGGACGTCTACTTTCAGGGACGCGAAGGCGTGAACAAATACTATAAAAAGACACCGGAAATTGTGCAGGCCGAGATGGACAAGTTTGCCAAACTTACCGGACGCTCGTACCATTTGTTTGACTACTTAGGCGCGAAAGACGCGGAGCGCGTCATCATCATAATGGGTTCCGGCGCCGAAACCTGTGAAGAAACCGTTGAGTATTTGCAGAGTAAAGGAGAAAAAGTCGGCGTCCTAAAAGTGCGTTTGTACCGCCCGTTTGACGCAAAAACATTCGTAAAGTCCCTGCCCCCGTCCGTAAAATCCATAGCCGTGCTTGACCGCACCAAAGAACCCGGTTCGCCCGGCGAGCCGCTGTACGAGGATGTTGTTGCTGCCTGCGGCGTTGTTGCGCAGAGTGGAGAGGCGCCGTGGAAAAACCAGTTTCCGGCTATTATCAACGGCCGCTACGGACTTGGTTCCAAAGAGTTTACCCCCGCCATGGTCAAATCCGTTTTTGACAACCTTGCCGGGGAGCAAAAGCGCGGTTTTGTTGTCGGCATAAAGGACGATGTTCTGGGTGAAAGCCTTGATTACGATGAAAACTTTACGCTGACAGAAGAAGGGATGAACGAGGCGATGTTCTATGGGCTTGGCAGCGACGGCACGGTCGGCGCAAACAAGAACTCAATAAAAATCATCGGGGATGCCAAACCTGAACTGAACGCGCAGGCTTACTTTGCTTACGATTCAAAGAAATCCGGCGGTTTTACCGTCTCGCACCTGCGTTTCGGCAAAAAAGCCATACGCCGCCCGTACCTCATCACCAAGGCGGATTTCCTGGCCTGCCATAAATTCAGCTACATGGAAACATTCGACATGCTTGCCAACGCGAAAGACGGCGGCGTATTCCTGCTGAACAGCCCGTTCGGCGCGGCGGACGTATGGAAGCATATTCCTGTCGAGGCTCAGCAGCGCATAATAGACAAAAAACTTAAATTTTATGTGTGTAACGCGGCGGAGATAGCCCGCGCCACCGGCATGGGTAACCGCATCAACACCGTCATGCAAGCCGCCTATTTTAAGATTTCCGGCGTACTGGCAGAGGACGAAGCGGTCAAGTACATGAAGAAATTCATCGAAAAGAGCTACGGCAAGAAGGGCACGGATGTTGTCCAGAGCAATTACAAGACTGTTGACGCGTCGCTTCAGGCGGTGGAAGAAGTGAAATACCCGTCCAAACCTGAGGGTAATGTCCACATGAAAAAGCCTTTTGCTACGGCAAGCGACAGTTGGATACGCGAGACCCTCGGCGCAATGTCGATACAGGAAGGTGATAAACTGCCTGTGTCCAAGATCCCCGAAGACGGGACATTCCCGACAGCTACGACACAGTACGAAAAACGCGCCGTTGCCGAGCGTGTGCCTTGCTGGAATCCGGATATCTGTATCCAGTGCGGTATGTGTTCCGTGGTATGTTCCCACGCATGTATCAGGATGAAGAATTTGAGTGATGCCGAGCTTGCCAAAGCGCCCGCCGGTTTCAAGTCCGCCGCCATTAAACCTAAGCCGGTGGACGGCAAAAATGTAACGCTTGTGATTTCCGCCGAAGACTGTATGGAGTGCGGTGTTTGCCTTAACGCCTGTCCTATGTCGAAAGACGCTTCAAAACCGCGGGCTTTAAGCTGGAAGTCCTACGCGGACGATGAGGCTTATCACGAGGAGCAGGTAAAGGTCTGGGAATTCTTCCAGAGCCTGCCGGAGGTCCCCGCTTCTGAAATTAATCCCGGCACGGTTAAGGGGCTTGCGTTTACCCGTCCGTTGTTCGAATTTTCGGGCGCTTGCGGCGGCTGCGGCGAAACTCCTTATGTCAAGATTCTGTCCCAGCTTTTCGGCGACCACGCTATAATCGCAAACGCTACGGGGTGTTCATCAATTTATGGCGGCAACTTGCCGACTACTCCTTACGCAAAACGCGGCGACGGGCGCGGTCCGGCATGGTCCAACAGTTTGTTCGAGGACGCCGCCGAATTCGGGCTTGGTATGCGGCTTACCAGCGACAAGTTAGCCGAATTTGCGCGCGAAACGGCGGCTGCGGCCAAGGCGGAGGGTATTGCTTCCGCCGCCATTGACGCGGTTTTGAACGCCGACCAGAGCAGTGAAGCCGGTATAGAAGCCCAGCGCAAGAATGTTGACGCGCTAAAGGCGGCTCTCGCAAAGGATGCAAAGCCGCTCGCCAAGCAGCTTTTATCGCTTGCCGATCATTTTATCAAGCGTTCTGTTTGGGTGCTGGGCGGTGACGGTTGGGCTTATGATATTGGCTACGGCGGGCTGGACCATGTGCTTGCCTCAGGGCGCAATGTGAATGTTCTTGTAATGGATACCGAGGTGTACTCGAACACGGGCGGGCAGATGTCAAAGGCGACGCCGATAGGCGCGATAGCAAAGTTTGCCGCCGCCGGTAAGGAATCCGCAAAGAAGGATTTGGGCGCTATGGCTATGAGTTATGGTTATGTGTATGTTGCCCGTGTCAGTATGGGCGCGAATATAAATCAGGTGATAAAAGCTTTCCGCGAGGCGGAGGCGTATCCGGGTACTTCGATTATTATTGCTTACTCGCACTGTATAAATCACGGTATTGATATGTCGAAGGGGCTTGAACAGCAAAAGGCCGCTGTTAGCTGCGGGCTTTGGCCTCTTTACCGTTATAATCCGGCGCTCAAGGCTGAGGGCAAAAATCCGTTCCAGCTTGACTCAAAGGAGCCGTCAACGCCGCTTGAGGATTTTATGTACAAGGAAGTGCGTTTCAAGAGTCTAAAGGCTGTAAGCGCCGACCGTGCTGACGCTCTGCTTGCCAAGGCCAAGGCTCAGGTTGCCCGTGTCTGGAAGGAATACGAGTACCTAGCCGCCCGCCCCTTCTAACCATTTGCCATGGAGGCACATGCGCTCCGCGCTAGCAGCTTGCCGCCCCTCGTTGGGGGCGGGGCGGCGTTTGGTTCGATAGCGGCGTTCAAAGTTTTGCCACCCTCGCCAGCGGGTTTTTCATACGCTTCGCGTTAGCGTTTTGCCGCCAACGCAAACTTGTTGGCGGCGGAGTGGCGTTAGGGCGATAGCGGCCTTCGAGGTTTTTGCCTTTACTCCGATAATTTGTGTAATTTGCGGCTCATTTTTCTATTCATGAGGTGGCGGAGCGGCGTTCACTTTGATAGCGGACTTCGGGGCTTTGCTTTCGCTTCGATAATTCGTGTTAATTAGCGTAATTTGTGGCTAATTTTTCTATTCAGGAGGGGGGCGCTGTTTCCATACATCATCGCAAACCGTTGTCTCATAGTAGCGCCCCCCTGTCTCCAGCCCGCGCAAGCGCGGGCTTCCGCCACCCCCCGGCTCATTCTTACAAGTAAAAAGTAAAAGAGAAAAAGTAAAAATTACATCCTCATTGTTCATTGCTAATTTCAGAGCCTATCGCCCATGCCTTATCGACAGCCGCCTTCTTCACTGTTCACTGTTCGTTGTTTGTGTTAGACTTTTACAAGAAATAGGAGATATGTAATGAGCGTAAACCGCGAGTACAAAGACAGCGTTTTTAGCCTGTTGTTCAAACCCCTATTTGGGGTGGCGGAATCGCCGCCCATA
>JAISCO010000291.1 GCA_031265535.1 Spirochaetaceae bacterium
ACCGATACAATCCTGTACAAAAACGGACTTACCATACTAAAAAAGACAATACACGAGTTGGAAGATGGCGGCTTTAACCTGATAATGCTGAATCATTCGTTTGAACATATAAGCGATCCTTTCGAGACTCTCGCGTCCGCGGCGCGGCTTCTGGCGGATGACGGCGTATGCCTTATACGCGTGCCGACCGTATCATCGTTTGCGTGGGAACACTACAAAGAAAAATGGCTGTCTTTGTCGGCGCCGCAGCACTTTTATCTTTATTCGATAGAAAGCATGAAATATATGGCGGAAAGGTCGGGTTTTTGTTTGGATAGTGTTATCTATGACTGTAATATACATCAAATCTTGCCGCAGGAACAATTTATCAAAAACAACATTCTGCCGCATGATAAACGCGCATACAACGCAAGTGTCAAAAACTACATACTGAATTTTCCAAAAATCATAAAGTCCCAAAAAATCGCGGAAGAATTGAACAAAAAAAATCAGGGGGAAAACTGCGCGTTTGTGCTGAAAAAACAACATTAAGCGCCCCGTCCAACTGTTAATTGCTCCTCATTGCTCATTTTTAGGGAAGCTCTAAAAACTCATTTTTTTTTTATTTTATTTTATTTTCTGTTTTGTTACAATAGCCACTGATTACACAAATTGCGCCAAATGGCGACACTGATTATAAAATATTTAATTTGCGGAAATCTGCGTAATTTGCGGCTCGTTTTATAATCTTTGCATAATACAATAGCCACTAATTACACAAATTGCGCCAAATGGCGACACTGATTATAAAATAACTAATCAGTGGAAATCTGTGTAATTTGCGGCTCGTTTTCCCATGACTTTCTAGTTTTAGACATGAATGGACTCCTTTATCTGCTCTTCCAAAGTTTTACCGCCCTTTTTGAGCGTGGCAAGCAGTAACAAGGCTTTCCCTTTTGATAGCTTGGCCCATATCTCGCCGATGTTGGCCTTTTCTTTCGTATCCGGGGTATCAGCAAGATATTCACCCTTGTACTCGACCACCAGTATACGGCCATCGTTGAGCATAGCTGCAAAGTCAGGGTAGAAAAAATCTGTCGATGTGGGCAATTTGAAAGAAGCGGGATGCCGCGCAACATTGCGGAGCCAGAACCGTACTTACGGTTCCGTGTCCAGCGCCTTGGCGCATTGAAATTCTTCCCCGTTTTCGCCGCCGTCCAGTTCTTTTTGGTCGCCGGTGGCTGTTTTTACATGGTTTTCCGGCAGACCCGCCGCGTCCACAAGATAATTTTTCAGCACTTCAACCGTAACTTCCTTATAATTTTTTATAGCCCCCATTTTTTTCATAAAATCTTTCGCGGAATTATTATAGGCCTCGATTGTTTCCGTTTGCTTTATGTCCATAATTATTTCCGTATTTTTTATTCGCAAAGTCTGGTTTAATACCCCGCCGCAAATTTGCGCGTAAACTTGTTTACGCGCTTGCCCCGCGGAGGCTCAAATAAGTCGCAAATTTGCGCGCAAACTTGTTTGCACCGCCTACAAAAATTTGGTATTAAACCAGACGGTATTATAAATTTCCTTACCTGATCGAGCCTTCCTTAGCATAGAGTTTTGCTCTGCCGCGATTCATCGCGCAAACTCCCAACTGATAACATGCTTCTATCCGCCTCGCAACTCTACCGTCTAAATCCAAGTTGCCTAAGCATATAAAACAAATTATTCCATTTCACATTGAATTGACTGCATATATCGGGGATTTTAGCCCGTGGTGACGGATTCGTTTTGTTTAACCCGTTATTTGGTCTTTCTCCCGTTATAATTGTGTATTGATTCGCGATGGCGGCGGCAATCAGAAATGGATCGGCAGCCGTTGGCATAGACCAACTATGCAGCGCCTCGATTTTATAAAATCCGCTTGTTTGAATGAAATTGAGTATATCAGCATATTGCGCAATATAATTTTTGTGATCAATCGTTTCAAGGCCGTTAATTTTTTTTATCCATGCGCTTAACTCATCAGTACCGGCGGTTATTTCGTCGAAGACTATATCAAGAAGTATTATTTTCTTAATCAAAATATTCTGCTCAATGAAAGACCAAAATTCAGGCGCAAATTCGAAGGCATAGTACGAATGAAAAGGAGCTATCAATATATTACTGTCGATTAAGAACACTTCGCTGAAACCGCTATCCATGTATTTCTCTAATTTCAGCCACCAGATTAGCAAAAGTTCCCCGGTTAGTTCCGGTCAGTCTGAACGCTTCGGTATAGAGTGTTTTCCCTTCTTTTATGCTATTGTCAAGCGCTAAAACAAGCGGTTCGCCATATCGAGAAATTGCGGTTTTGTAATAATCTCCGCTGCCGCTTGAATTTTTATTACCGGCTCGGGTTTTTTCTATTATTTTTGCGGCAAATTCTTTATATTGCGATTGATTGATATAATTATTGTCAAGGGCTCTTCTTGCAATGGTTATTACGCCGCATTTAAAGTATTTTGCAATACAAGTAATTTTGTCATTCAAGACAGTTATATGCGTATTATCCCATTTGTCAATAAATAAAATATTGGGAACAAGCAATTCTGCGGCTGCCGCATTGCAAAGGGTTTCCCGCGGGCTTATATTAAAGACAAGGTTGGAATTTTCATTGAAAAAACTGTGCAGCCCAAGCCAAATATGCACTGATTCATGCAGCAGAGAAAAAAGTTTTCCTCCTGCGGTGTCGTTGTTGTTTATAAAAATAAGCGGCGCATATTCATCAATAAGCGTAAACGCTCTGAATTCGTCAATACTTAATCTGCGATAATTATTTTGACCGACTACACCGTTTTGCAATATCAGTATTCCAGCGCTTTCAAATAAATTGCGAAACTTGTTAAATGATTCTTTAATGTTTAGGGATTGAGTATACCAATCTTTTGCTATATCTATATCGGCTCTGATCACCGCCGCAATTTCTTCCGGGTTTTCATTGTTTTTACAGGAACCAACAAAAGGCAATCGTTCATTGCCCTGTTCCAGCAGGTAATCCCGCATCCAATCCTGAATTGCCGCCATTTGATAGTATGTGTCCATCAAGTTTCGGCTGGGTTTTGGCGTAACACTGCTTACCGTTCGGAATTCCAGCAAGGGAAATTGTTCTTTAGGCGGCGTTTTAAGAAAAAAATACCCAAATGGGATATGAATTTTACGGGACAGATTTTCTATCTGAGCATAGGTGGGCTGCCCCTCATTGCTCTTCCATTTGTAAAAATGAGAAACTACTTTTTCATCAACGCCTTCAAAAGATGCGGCATTACTTACCCAGTCCCAAATAGAAGACTCAACCTTAACCCTGACAGCCGCCACTGTTAGCCCCCCTATAATTTTCTATACGTGTGCCATAAAAATATAATCCCTATGCCCTATAATTACAACACGCCGCCGCCGTCCATGACGGCTATTCATCCTGTTGTCCGGCGCTCACAGGAGTGGGGGTAGCACAAAACAGTGCGGTGCACTGGATGGAGGCTTTCATTTCCATAGAAAGTCCCTCCTACCATGCCAACAGCTTTCGCTGTTGGAGTCACTCATGCCTGACGTTTTGCCGCCTGCTTTACCCTATAAGGAAGGACAAGACCG
>JAISCO010000178.1 GCA_031265535.1 Spirochaetaceae bacterium
GGTTCCGCCTCTCTTTCCACGGATGAGCAGGGTAAAAAATGGACGCTTACATATACTTATGCTCAGGGTACCGGCACGCTTAATTCAACCGTAAAGATTAAATCAACGAAAAACGTTAAAGGGAGTGATTACACAAAAGACTTTACTCTGCAATTTGAAAACATCGCAGATGAAAATTGGCCGACAAGTTACTGGGCAACGTCAATACCAAATGACAATGGCAACGGCGTAAGCATTATAAAAGACACTGACGGCAATTATTACGAGGTACATACATTTATAAATAGCGGTACACTTAGCGTCAACAGCATACCGGCTGAAGGTCTAACGGCTCGTGTGCTTGTGGTTGCCGGCGGCGGTGGCGGTGGCAGCGGCTCCAGTGGTTCCGACCAAGGCGGCGGGGGCGGGGGCGGCGGCGCAGGCTATTCGGAAAATGTATCGCTGGCAGCAACAAATTATAATATTATTGTCGGCAGCGGCGGAAACGGAAATAGTAAAGGCAACAACTCTAGTTTCGCGAACATTACCGTTGAAGGCGGCGGTAAAGGCGGCCTCGGTAACCGCCACAACAGCACAGATTCAAACGCGCTCAAAGGCGGCGATGGCGGTTCCGGCGGTGGCGGAGGCGCGGGAGGCGGCGAACTGCAAGGCCCAGGCGGAAGCGCCACCTCGCACAACGAGGTTACGGGGTGGCAATTTTACGGCGGTACTGGTGATCAGAGCAGTAATGGAACGCCGGGCGGCAATGGCGGAAGCGCGAACTTTTCCAATAATATTAGCGGGACACTGAAAGAATATGGAAAAGGCGGCATAGGGGGAGGAGCTTCAGGGAATACTCCGGCCGTAAATGGTACCGGCAACGGCGGCAAAGGCAGCGACGGTGTTGGCAGCAGCGGCAGCAACGGCATTGTGATTGTCCGCTTTCCGGCAAAATTGAATAGCGAATAGGTCAAATAGCGGTCAGTAACGCATTTTCTAAACGCCCCTGCTCAACGCGCGTTGAGCAGGGGCTTACTGTCAATGAACCTCCCCGCCGCAAGCGCGCAAACAAGTTTGCGGCAAAATTTGCGGCGGGGTGTTAAACCAGACTTTGCGAATAAACCGCGAAGTCAAGGAAGTCGAATAAGTTTTTAAGAGCCCCTCTTTCTATTTCCTTTTTCGACTTTGAGGTAAAATATTCTTCTTCCGGTCTTGAGACCGTTACCCACAGTTTGAAAGATGTCAAGACACTAGATTATCGGTGTACTCTTTTAAATACCTTTGAACCTGAAAAGGCTTTTCACCTGCGGCAGGATGTAAACGCTTCCATACCCCGTCCGCGCCCAAAGTATGCGCCTGACAATTATCTTTGAAAAATGAGTCGAGTACAGCGCGTAAGCGGTTTTTTATATCTTTGTCAATAATGGGAAACATTAATTCGATGCGGCGCTCAAGATTGCGCGTCATCCAATCGGCGCTTGATAAATATAATTCCGTGTTCCCGCCATTTTCAAAAAATATAATGCGCGAATGTTCCAAAAAATGATCAATAACGCTTACAACCGTTATATTTTCTGAAAGCCCGGGTATTCCGGGTACCAACATACAAATACCTCGTATATTGAGAAAAATTTTCACACCCGCGCAGGATGCCGTGTATAGCGCGTCAATCACATCAGTATCCGCAATAGCGTTCATTTTCGCTTTTATCAGCGCACTAGCGCCTTTCAACGCCTGTTCAGTTTCACGTTTTATAAGCTTGATAAGATGTTCTTTCAATGATAATGGCGCTATAATTAAACACCCTGTGTTTTTTGTAGAGACATGATTCGCGGTTTTCGAATAATGGACTATCATGTCAAAAAAAGATGCCGCTTCATCGGTAAAATGTTTATCGGCGGTAAACAGGCAGAGATCGGCGTACATTTTTGCCGTTTTCTCATTATAATTACCGGTCGAAAGATTTAGATACGAACAGAAATTCGTGCCTTCTTTACGCGTTACAAGCGCCGCTTTTGCGTGTATCTTGAGCTGCGCAAGTCCGTATATTACAGTTGCGCCGGATTTTTCTAAATCTTTTGCCCAGTTTATGTTGCGCTCTTCATCAAACCGCGCCTTTAATTCTACAATAGCGGTAACTTGTTTTCCATTCAAAGCCGCTTCCTTCAATGCGTGTACAACAGGAGAATTTCCGCTTGTGCGGTACAATGTTGTTTTTATTTCCCGCACGTAAGGGTCGCGCGCAGCCTCGTAAAAAAAATTCAATACAGGATTGAAAGATTCGTACGGAAAATGTAATAGGATGTCATTTTCTTTAATGCGTGTCCATAAAGATTTGTTGTCGTTCTCAATATTGTTCTTAAAAAATATAAACTGTTTAGCGCGGAAAGATGGTTTTAATTTTTTAACACCTGATATTCCAAAATCTTCGATGTTATATAGCGAAGCAAGGTTGGCAAGATGCAGCGGACCGGGTATAAAGTAAATATCGGATGTCTCCAATTCAAGGCGGCACGCCAACTCATCACGTAATAAATCACTTCCGGCTGAATATGTCATGCGTATAGCGCGTGAATATTCACGTTTTGTAACAACGTCTTCCATTGCTTTTACAATGTCCTTATCACACGCTTCATCAACAAAAAAATCGGCGTCACGGTCAATTTTAAACAGCATACTTTCTTTTATAAAATAATCTGGAAAAAGATATGGAGCGAAATGCTGGACGGCTTCTTCAAGCAGAACGAAACGGACACTTTTATCGTTACTGGAAGGCAGTATAATGATTCTGTAGTGTGGAATTCTAATTGTTACGATTTTAAAAATATTTCCATCTGTACCTTTTGTCCCTTTTTTCCACAGCAAAAACGCGGTGTATAAGGTCTCACCGGCGATACGAATATTATTTTCTGAGTTCAGCGGGTTAAGCAGTGGAAATATTTTATCAAAAATATATTGTTTTATAAATTGTTTTTGCGGTTTATTCAATTCATTCATGCTGGTAAACCGCAGTCCGGTTGCCGCCAGACCGGGAAATACATCATTCAATAGGCAATCGTACTGTTTTTCGATGATACCACGCGATTTTTTTTGTATATCGTTATAAAGTTCTTTGACTGTCTGGCCATTGGAAAATACAATAACATTGTTATCCTGTATAGCACGTTTTATCGCGGACATGCGCACCATGAAAAATTCATCAAAATTTGACGAAACTATTGTTAAGAATTTATAACGTTCAAGCGGCGGCAATTCTGGACGCAGCGCCTCTTCAAGCACACGCTCGTTAAAATCCAGCCATGAAAGTTCTCTGTTAAAATAAATTCGCCGCATAGTTTAATTCTATTATTAGGGTGTATTAGTTTCAAGGCAAATTATCGGTAAGCAGCGTCTCTCGGACGAAACTTCTTTTTAGGGGCATTTAGGCAGCCATGATAAAATCCCGCACCGCCCCCATTCGCGCTTGCCCCGCGGAGGCGCATTATAATTTGGGCTAGATTTTTTTTTGGCTCACTCCTCACTTTTCACTTCGAAAAATTGCGGCGCAATCACCCCCTTGATTAAACTACTGTAGTCTGGTATACTGTTTTTACCTTTGGGGATATAGCTCAGTTGGTAGAGCGATAGGTTCGCAATCTATAGGCCGGGGGTTCGAATCCCCCTATCTCCAAAAGAATACCCTATTTTCGATAAAATGGGGATTCGAACCGGAGCCTGCGCCGACCAGCGGGAGGAAAAGGGGGCATGGATGCCCCGGCAGCAGGCAGAGGCGGGTTGGAGGGGCGAATACGACGTAAGCCCCGGAAACCGAATCCCCCTATCTCCAAAATAGCCTAAATCCTTATGTTATAAGGATTTAGGCGAGTGACTACCCGGACGGCGGGCGTTTCTAATCATTGCGTATAGAAAAAGTGGCACATAAAACCGACACATGGACCGGTTTTCAATGCCATTTGGCGGGATTGGAACCATAGCAAAAATACAACTGCCTTTTTCAATTTTCCTGCGTTCGGGGCGGCGCTACTATTCCGTATCATTCAAGAATGAGACAACGGGCGAGTACCTTCCGGCAGGGCAACGTCATTTAAAAACAAACCCAAGCAAATGTGATATAAATGTGATATAATGAAATAAACCCAAGGGGGGGAATATACATGGATATCACAAAAGAAGAAGCCGGACGTTCCGGAAAAACGTTTTGGACTGAGCCGCAAAATGCTCAGGGCAGCCCTCAGCGATGATTTTTTGCGTGATGTCTTTGTTCGGCAAAGTTAAATGACATTGCCCTGTATAAAGGCTGTTTTCTGGTTGACTTTTTATAGTAGGCGAGAAATTACTAACGCGGAGCGTATGTAAACCCGCTGGCGGGCGCGGAGCGCATATAAACCCGCTGGCGGGTCGCCTGCCGGTCGCGTATGCCAATCGCCGTTTTCGTACCTGACGGCACGGAGTGAAGGCTGCTTTGGGTATGCCGGCGCGTAGCGCATGTGCCTCCATGGCAAATGGGGTATAAATAATTATTAAAATTTGGTATAATCTTTTTATGAAATCCATAAGAAACACGCGAATAATATGCACAATAGGTCCAGCGATAAAGACTGTTGACATGGCGCGCTCGCTCATCCGCAAAGGCATGAATATAGCGCGATTTAACTTTTCGCACGGCACTCACGGCGAGAAGGCGGACTTTATAACGCTTATCAAAAAAGCGGCCGAACTTGAGGGCGTCCCCATTGCCCTCATGCTGGACACTAAAGGACCGGAAATCCGTACCGGTCTGATTAAGGACGGGAATAATATCATCCTCGACAATGGCGAAGCTGTAGATGTAATAGCCGAAGCTGACGCCGAAAAATTGTACGGCAAGGACGGCCAATTCACGCAAAAAAAAGACGGCAAGACGCGCATCACCATGAGTTACGAACTTTTAGCGGACGACATCAAGCCGGGAGCGCGGATTTTGATAGAGGACGGCATGTTAGCCCTTGAATTTACCGGTCTTGAAGGACGGGTAATTCATTGCAAAGTTGATGTGGGCGGTGAACTGGGCAGCCGTAAGAACGTCAATGTCCTGGGCGTACACACCCGCCTGCCCGCCATGTCGGACCAAGATATGGACGATCTGCGTTTTGGAGCGGAACAAGGCATGGATTGCGTGGCGGCTTCTTTCACCAGAAAGCCGCAGGATGTTACCACAATACAAAAATTCCTCGCCTCTATCGGTTCCGACATGGTTGTAATCGCAAAAATTGAGGACGATGAAGGACTGGAAAACATAGAAGAGATAATCCGCGTATCAGCCGGAATAATGGTGGCTCGCGGCGACCTTGGCGTACAAATTCCGCCGGAACAAGTGCCGCTGGCGCAAAAACGCATCATTACACTCTGCAACAACGAAGGAAAACCGGTCATAACAGCTACACAGATGCTTGACTCGATGATACGCAACCCCCGTCCTACACGCGCCGAAGCGGGAGACGTTGCCAACGCCATCCTCGACGGCAGCGACTCCGTGATGCTGTCGGGCGAGACTGCCAACGGCGCTTATCCAGAAGAAGCCGTTGAAACAATGGAACGCATCGCGCTCACGGTTGAAGCATCCGACATATACAGACGGCAGCAGATGGAACGCCGCGCGCTTTTGTCCCGCAGTTCCGATATGCCGCAGTCAATAGCGGAATCGGCCGTACTGATTGCCGAAAGGATAAACGCCGCCTGCATAATCGTTCCGACAATTTCCGGCAATACGGCGCGTCTTGTAAGTAAATACCGGCCTCATCTGCCCATTATCGGAGCCGCGCCAAGCGAAAAGATACGCCGCAGAATGTTGTTGTACTGGGGCATCATCCCGCTTGCGGTACAAACCGAGGCCGACAGCGAGGCTACGATTCAAGGGGCTCAGAGCGCGGCCATAAAAGAAGGGTACATCGAAGTATCGGACAAAGTCGTTTTTACCGCGGGTATACCGGTCAATTCTCCGAACACGGCAAACATGATACAAATTCATGTAGTAGGGAAAATTATTGGACGCGGACAGCGCGGTTTTGGCGGACGCTGCACAGGACGCATAGTAAAAGCAAACACGTTAAGCGAGGCCTCGTATGCACTGCGCAACAGTGGAGGTGAAATACTGCTTACCCACACCCTGGATAACTCGTTTACCCCCATAATAAGAATCGCGGGCGGCATAATAGTAGAAGGCGCTTCCGAATTATCGCGGTCCATGCTCAAGACGATAAACCCGAACATAGTCTATATCTCGCAAGTTCAAAAAGCCATGAATTTGATAGAGGAACACTCAATTGTTACGATAGACGGCAATGAAAAGATCATCTATGAGGGAACAATAGAATGAAGCTGCCGGCGGTATGAGCGCAAATTTATTTGCCGCAAACTTGTTTGCGCACTTACCAATCGCAAACTTGTTTGCGCCTCTTTAGGGTGAGGAGCTTCATTTTTCCCTGCATTCTTTTGACAGTTCGCGCATTCACCGGTTTTGTAAAGTAGAAGCTATACAAGAGGATGGCGCCTTGCTGTAGTTTTTGGAATGTAGTATACTTTTAAAGTGCGGATATTCAAAGATAAATGCTTTGCCCGATTCGCTGACAAAGAGGGTATTAGTGATGATACTCTCCGGGCGGCGGCATCTGGTATTGAGCAGGGACAATGGGATGCCGATTTGGGCGCCGGCGTCTATAAACAGCGTATCGCTAGACCTGGCGAAGGAAAGAGAGCGGGGTATCGGGCAATTATCTTTTTCCTAAGCGGCGAGCGGATCTTCTTCAAGTATGGGTATCCAAAGTCAGCGCGTGATAATATATCGGATGACGAATTGAGGAATTTCAAGAAAGAAGCGAAATACAAATTTACATTGACAGCTTCCCAAATCAAAGCAATGTTGGAAAATGGAACATTGCTAGAAATTATATTAGGAGGAGAAACATTATGGACAAGATTTACAAGAGTGATGTTTTCCGTGCGATTCATGAAGGCGCAGTTGCAATGTATGAAGTCGGCGGCATAACCGAAGAGGTGATGCGGGAATTTGACCATGATTGCCTTGCCGCCAAAGTCCCCCGTGTTTCCCGTCCGGCGCGTGATGTCGCCGACCGCCGCCCCTCTCCGTTTTACGGCAGACGATAAACAACGTTTCATTATGGACAAGATTTACAAGAATGATGTTTTTCACGCAATCCACGAAGGCGCGGTTGATATGTATGAGGTTGGCGCGATTAGCGATGAAAGGATGAAAGAGTATGATGAAATGTGTCTTGCCGCCAAAGTCCCCCGTGTTTCTCGTCCGGCACGTGATGCCGCCGACTGCCGCCCCTATCCGGCCGGCGCTCCAACGCACCGTTAATTTACGCGAATTATACGGATAAATTTGCGCAATTCGCGGACTTTTTTCTTGCCCGCCTTCAAAATGAGCGGAAAACCGTTTTTCGTTCATTGGGCGGTCGCGTCTACGGCGGGATTTTCTGCCGTACAACCCTAACGACTAAAGGTATTGCTATGTTTGAATATCATGCGTCTGGAATCTGTCCTTCGACGATTCTTTTTGACATTGACGATGAAAGAAAAATGCGCTCGGTCCGTTTCGAAGGCGGCGGCTGTTCGGGTAATTTGCAGGCACTTCCAAGGCTATGCGAAGGGATGCCTGCCGAGAACGTGATAAAAAAGCTGAAAGGTATCCAGTGCGCCTCTAAACCGACATCGTGCGCCGACCAGTTTGCCCGCGCTGTGGAGAAGGCGTTGGAACATATCTCGCAAAATAAATCTTAATGCCCGGCTGGCGGCCCGTGTCGCGGTTAGCGTTGTTTCAATCAATCGCCCCGCGTTAAGCGCCGCCGCCGTTGATAATCGCGGCTATTTCTTGCGGGAAACTGAAATGACCGATTGTGAAAGGCGCGAAGTTATCGAACTCAATGCGGCGCGGACGGTCTGACTCTTGTCAACAGCCTCGCTGTACCTGTTTCCGCTCTGCGCCGCTACCGCCTGACTCGCAATGCCGCGGGCATCTTCAAAATCCTGCTCAAGCTGGGGCAGGTTTACGCCGGCAGGCTTTGAACGGCTCGCATCGGTTAAAACCTGTTCCGTTTCGCTGAGAGAATTTTGCATCAAACGAATTGCATTTTCAGACTCTTCGCGCGCGCGCGCCACGGCGGCGCGGCCGTCGTCGACGGCTTTCTCGGCAAGGGCTTGCGCGTCTGCCGCCAACCGCTTGGCAGCATCGTAACGTTTCGCGTCCGCCTCGGCCTGCATCTGGGCAAGAGTCTCGCGGGCGCGGGCCAGCGAGGGGGCCGCATAGTTTACCACGTCGGGATCGTTCTCGGCCCTGCTGACGGCCGCAATCGCGTTGTTCATCTCTTCGGTGGGCGGCTTGGCGCAACCGGTCAGCGAAACTGCCGCTATGAAAAGCGTAACTAAAAGAAATCGCAGATTTAACATTATTCCTCCTGTAAAGAAGCCTTTTTTAGAAAACTTTATGATTTCAGTATATAAATATTAACAAATCCTGTCAAACACAACGCGGCATTTCCGATTTCAAAACCATTAACTCTTTGCCACATAAAGAATTAGAAAAAATGATAAAAATATCGTTTTCGTTTCGTCATTGCGGCGCGATCTTCACGTTTTTAAAAAAGAAGCCCACACTCGCAGAATAGTACAAGCCGGAAATCCTGGGACTTACCATATAGGTTATCGACGCAAAAAAGAGCGGACATGTGGCCATATCCCGCCCGATTAGTATGTCCTCGGCCTCATGTATAAGCTTCATGCGCTCCACGGCCGAAAGTGTCGACCGCGCCCTGTTGATAAGAGAGTCGAACTCGGCGTTTGCGTAACGAGCGGTATTGTTGCTGTTTTCCGTTGTAAATATTTCAAGAAAGTTAATCGGATCGTTGTAATCTCCGATCCATCTAAAGTAGGCAATCTGGAAATTACCGGTATATAAGTTATTAAAAAGCGTAGTCCAATCCTGATTGCTCAAAGTCAATCTAACGCCAAGTGCGGTCTTCCACATATCCTGAAGAGTCTCGGCAATCGCGCGGAACTCGTCATCGTTGGGAGAGATGTATTCAATGACAGGAAAACCGGCTCCATCCGGATAACCCGCTTCCGCCATGAGCCGCTGCGCCTCGGCAACATTTTTCTGATAATCTTCTTCCTCAATGCTGTAATAGTTGCCGCCAATCTTACGGAAATCGCTGCCTGCTCCGGCCGCATCGACGATACCGTAAGGCACAAATCCTCCCGCCGGTTTTTGCCCGGCGCGGGTAATCTGGTTTACGATATAGTTGCGGTCCACCGCGAGGCTAAATGCCTTCCGAACCCTCTCATCATTGAACGGAGCCTCCAT
>JAISCO010000259.1 GCA_031265535.1 Spirochaetaceae bacterium
TCCGTTCAATATGCCTGTCCACATCCCTTTCGTTAAGATTCGACTTAACCTCTACAGCTATAGCGCAATCCGTGTTGGAAAGCAGAATGTCAATTTCGGATACGGTGCGCTTGTTTTCATCGTAGATGGGAACGCGTTGATAAGCCTTTTCAAGCCCGTACATCTTAAACTTTTCCCATAACCGCGCCGCCACAAGCGTCTCTACGAGCGTCCCCAGAGTATTGCCTAACTTGCTGATATTTTGAGTAACCTTTTCAAGCCTCCTGTCGGTTTCCTTGAACCGTTCGGTCAGCCTCCTGTCGGTTTCCTTGAACTGTTCGGTCAACACCCTGTCGTTTTCCCTCATCGCCCTTTCCGTTTCCTTGTGCTGCTCGGCGACTTCCTTCAACACCCTTTCCGTTTCCTTGTGCTGTTCGGTCAACACCCTTTCCGTTTCTTTATGCTGCTCGGCGACTTCCTTCAACACCCTTTCCAATTCTTGGAATCGTTTGCCTGCTTCCGCTTGCCGTTTGTCGGCTTCCGCCGAATAGCGGTCCATTGCCGCCCAAACCTTTTCAAAAGTGAGGGATTTTCCAGCCTCCGCCGCTTGTTCCGCCGTCATCCCCATCATCGTTGCCATATAAAGCCTCCATACAATTAAAAATTAACAGTTAGCAATTCCCAACCTGTCATTACGCATTGTTAATTCCTACTCTAATTATGCCGGATGAACACCTACGAATACAACTCTTTTTACTTTTTACTCTTTGCTTCGTCCCAAAGTTTTTCCATAAGATTGCGATCTTCAGGGCCGCATTCCGCCGCCGTTACGCGCTTTCCCGCCGCTTTCATTCCGGCTTCGACATACTTAAAACGGCGCGTGAACTTTGCGTTTGCGCTTTGCAGCGCGACAGAAGGATTGATTTTTAGAAAGCGGCATAGATTTACAGCCGAAAACAAAAGGTCGCCCAATTCATCTTCCAGCGCCCGCTCATCCGTTTCACCGGCGGCGTCCTTAACTTCAGCAAGCTCTTCCGCAACCTTCGCAAACACACCGGATACGTCCGTCCAGTCAAAGCCGTATTTTGCCGCCTTTTTTTGCAGTTCAAAAGCGCGTTCCAACTGCGGCAAGGCGCGGGAAACCTCGTCCAAAATGGAATCTTTGGGCTTACGTCCCTCTTGCTCCACCTTGATACGCGCCCAGTTTACCAGAACTTCATCGCTGTTCAGCGCGCTGTCCCGCGCCTTAAGATCGCCAAAAATATGAGGATGGCGGCGTACCAGTTTCTCCGAAAGTTTATCCAGCACATCGGACACCGAAAAAATCCCCGCCTGCTCGTGCATGTACGAGATCATGCAGGCAAGAAGGAACACATCCCCCAACTCTTCACAAATATGCCCCGCATCCCCCTCGTCAATGGCCTCAACACATTCGTAAGTCTCTTCAATAAGGCCGCCGCGCAGAGACAGGGGCGTTTGTTCTAAATCCCACGGACAGCCGTCCGGAGCGCGCAGCCGCCGCACTATCTCAAAAAACCGGTCAAAACTTTTTACCGCATCCTTCACAAAAACTCCTATAATTGCTTATTATTATAAAAAAACATATCCTTGAAAAGTAACTCCGGTTTGCTTACGTTACTCTTCCTTTTACCTTTACCTTTTTACTTTTTACCTCTTTGCGGGGGCGGGCAGGCGCGTATGCCAATAGCCGTTTTCGGACCCGACGGCACGGAGTAAAGGCTGCTTTCGGTATGCCGGCGCGGAGCGCATGTGCCTCCATGGCAAATGGGATATGACACAAAGGGAACGTTGCTTGAGATTATGTATAATATAATTGAAGATGACAACATCAACATATTTCATGCAATGCCCTGCCAAAAGGCATTTTATAATTTAGTGCGAGGTAAACATGGCAACGATGACTGATGAAGAAGCGGACGCGCTTGATGAACTCCTGACCAGGACAACCCCAAAAATCAGAGTAGGAGAGGGGGGAGTTTTTACCAGACAGCGAAACCTTTTAAACGCCCTTGATCCGGTTGCGGCGAATTATATTCGTTCCCAGTCGGCGATTAAACACCTTTCCCCATCGGAAATCATCGGCGATTGGGCGCGGGAAAAAATTGTGCGTGAGGCTGAAGCGGCAATGCCGGTTTCTTAAAGGTAAACTGGAAGCTGTAGGGAACGCACTGAACGAGGGGTTATCAGTGGAACAGGCGGCGGCGCGGGGGATTGCGTATGCCGAGGGGTAGTTCCTGTCCGGTTCCCCGCCGGTGGGACGGACAACGCTGATAACAGCCGCGTATGCCATGCGCCTTTTTCAGACCCGACGGCACGGAGTAAAGGACACTCGCGGTATGCTAGCGCGGAGCTCTCGTAAACCCGCTGGCGGGCCGGTGGGACGGACAACGCTGATAACAGGCGCGTATGCCATGCGCCTTTTTCGGACCCGACGGCACGGAGTAAAAGCTGCTTTCGGTATGTTAGCGCGGAGCGCATGTGCCTCCATGGCAAATGGGTTTGACGCCGGCGGCATTCGGGGGTAGACTGAATCATCCTATCTCTAATACACGGAGGCGTAATATGAAAATCGGGCTATCCCTTTCAGGCGGCGGAATCCGGGCGACAATCTTTCACTTGGGAATCTGCAAGTACCTCGCGGAAAAAACTTTGCTGAGCAGCGTTACCCACATATCCTCGGTTTCAGGAGCAAGCCTGTGCGGCGCCCTGATTTTTGCGAAAAGCGGGAACAAATGGCCCTCGGACGCCGGTTTTTTGCGGGATGTCTTGCCGGAGATCAGACAGACCATACTCAAAAACAACATTCAAACCGCCGCTCTGCTTAAACTACCATTTTCACCCGCTTATTGGGGGCACAGGGCCGCCCTTATCGCCAAAGTAATGCAAGAAAAGTGGGGCATCACCGGGACTATGCGGGATTTGCCCGAAGAACCACTGTGGGAAATAAACTGCACCACCTTTGAAACCGGAAAGGATTTCAGGATAAGCAGGCAAAAAATGGGGGATTATATCCTGGGATATGTGAAAAACCCTGACCTGCCAATTGCAAGCGCGGCCGCGGCCTCCGCCGGATTTCCCATACTGATAGGGCCGTTGAAACTTGACGCCAAAAAGTACACATGGACGGAAACGCCGCCCGGCGCCCCTTCTGAAGACAGCTATTATCTTTGGGACGGTGGCGTCTACGACAACTTGGGATTGGAGTCCCTTTACAAACCCGGTACCGGCCTTACCAAGGGCATTGACTTCCTGGTTCTGAGCAATGCCTCGTGCCCAAGCGGGTATCTGCACCGGAACGGATTTTCCTCCGCGAAAAACCTAAAACGCCTGCTTGATATATCAATGGACCAGGTATCAGCCCTCCGAAGCCGGGACATCGGCATCCACGTGCTGAAAGAAAACAAAGGCTTATACGTGAACATAGGTAATTCGGCGGAGAAGATAGCCGATGACGCCAAGGTTGACGCGGAAACAAAGCAGCGGCTGATAAACGCCTGTATGCCGCCAAAAGACGCCGCGTTTGTCAAAAACTATCAAACCACCCTGGACAGCCCGACGCCCGAAAATTTTGACCTCATATTGCGCCACGGGTATGAAAACGCTCTGTGCTGTTATACCTGTTTTATGCCCTAAAGAACCGGCAATTATACTTTTAGAAAATTTATGGTAAAAAGGAACAGACAATAAAGGAAAAGGGAAAAAGTAATAAGTAAAAAGTTCTTACCTCTTAACAAAGGGGGGAAAAGTCCCCCTCGCTCCAGACACTGCACTCCGGTCGATATTTCCGCACCCTTAGGGTGCGTCCACATCTCCCTCCGTTTGGTCTTATGCTACCCCCTTTGCGGGGAATACCCCGCAACGCCCCAACCCCATCATACCGGTTGATATTTTAACGGACTGAACGCCGTGTCCCGCCCAACGGCGCAAACAATTTTGCGGCGGGAGGGTACTAGCGCGGAGCGCATGAAAACCCGCTGGCAGAAAACCCGCTGGCGGGCGGGCGGGTTGACAAAGTATGAAGAATATACATAAACTATGTGTAACATGAAATGCGGGAATGGCGTACTGCCGGCAGAACACAAGGATTTTGAACAGACGGGGCGCCTGTACACGCGCCTTTTTGCGCATAGTTTACGCGATATATCTACCCCCCCCCCCCCCGAAAAATACATTCCGGTTCTGTAGATAATTATCCATATTTAGACACAAGTAAAACAAACGCTTTTAATTTAATAACGAACTTTATAACGAACCTTAAAAGGTTCGTACTCTTTTCTCTTTGCTTTGGGCAAAATCCGCTTTTGCGGATTTAAATATAAACAGCGGTAAAAACCGCAAAGGGGTTTTTATGAGACAAATGAAATGTGTAAAACCGGAAATGTTGGCGCTGGCGCTGACATTCGCTGTAGCGATGATTGCATGCAGCGGCAAAACGCAGCCGCAGTCAGGCGGCGGTAATGCGGCAGCGGATACCGCCGCGCAGGTGTATACGGAGGCGTTGAAAACCGCGGCAAAGGCGGTACAGGATGCCGCCGCCGTTTCGTCCGGCGGCTCAAACACGGCGTTGTCCGCCGCGGACTGGGAACAGGCCCTCGACGACTATGAACAGTTTGTTGATGAATATACCGATTTT
The DNA here is from genome assembly GCA_031265535.1 of Spirochaetaceae bacterium. Lineage (GTDB taxonomy): Bacteria > Spirochaetota > Spirochaetia > Treponematales > Breznakiellaceae > JAIRMY01. Next base: position 4,634 of record JAISCO010000259.1, read on the forward strand.
ATGCGGCAATACGCCGCGAATCCGGGCGACATGGCCATGCTGGGAGAATACGCTTCCATGTTGGAGCAGGCGCAAACCGCGATGGATTCAATGTCCAGGGTGGAAGCCGGACTTTCCGGCGCTGATTTGACAAAATTTTCTGAACGCTATATGAAAATCGCCGCGAAAATGATGGATGCGGTACAGTAAGGGTTTTTTCCGGCGCAGCCGGTTAAAC
>JAISCO010000317.1 GCA_031265535.1 Spirochaetaceae bacterium
TTAGCCGCATTAACATTGATAATTCTGGTGTAATTCATGCCAAGAAAAAAGCCGCTCATAACCTTGAGCCGGATGATTTATTATTGGCGGTTAATGTTATAAACAACAGTGATACTATCGGACTATCAGAGAAACAACATAAAAGATGCAAAGTAATGGAATTCAAAAAAGATGTAGGCAGCGAAATTACATTTATAGCCGAGATACACGAGAAAGAAGGGTATTTGTTAGTATTTGACGCATGGAGGAGAAAAAAGGCTCGGAGGGACACTACTGCCGATACCAATAAAGGTACGCCAAGCGCAAACGTCCAAAACGAAGCTCCGCAAGCCGATACTTCATTATCGCCGGATTCCGGCGAAAAGTCAAGCGGTCGAAAATGACTGTAGCAATTTTACTTTTACCGCGAACCATCTGTTACGGCTAACGCTAAAAGCGCGGGGACTGTCAGATGCCCGCCAGCGCCTTGAACGTAATCTCACCTGACCGGCACATTAGCCGCAAATTACGCAAATTAACGCGGATTACGCTTGGCATACGAATAAAAAAAGGCTCAAGTCCCGCGTAAGCGCGGGACTTGAGCCTTTTTTTCCGTGAGCTTCCGTAAACCGCGGCGCTTAGGACGTTCCCCCCAGCGGCGCATAACTCCATTTTGAGTTGCCGTATGTGTACACTCCGGCGGCCATTGTTGTGTGCCCGTCCGTGCTTTCGTAGTACGATTTGAAGCCGTTGGGTGTTTTGTCGTTGCCGGTGATAGAACAGCCTGCCGAGATGGTAATGGTGGTCAGGGCGTTGCACTTGTCGAAGGCGTTACCTATGAGGGAATATACCGCAGGCAGGCTCACGCTGGTCAATTTTTCGCAGCCGTTGAAGGCGTTACTTGTGATGGTTTTCACCGCAGGCAGGCTCACGCTCTCCAGTTTTTTGCAGTTTGTGAAGGCGGAACTGCTGATGGAAGTTGCCGCAGGCAGTTCCAGACTGTCCATGCTGTCGGAGTCGAAGGCGGAACCGCCGATGTAAGTTGCCACAGGCAGGCTCACGCTGGTCAGGCTGGTGCAGTTTTTGAAGGCGTTCTGGTCAATGTACCCTGCCGCGGGCAGGCTCACGCTCTCCAGGCCTTTGCATTCTAGGAAGGCGGAACCGCCGATGTAAGTTGCATTAGGAAAATCAAACGCTCTCAGCTTTGAGAGAGTATTAAAGGCGTTCACGGGAATGGATTTAACATTTATGCCGGATACCTCTTCAAGATTCGAAAAATAACTCTTATATCCATTGTCGCCACCATAACTCTCCTGATAAAAAATACTGGTTATCGCCTCTGCCGCCAACGGCAGAATCAGCTTTTTTATGTACTTCTCGCCTGTGTTATAAGCCGTACCCGTGCCGTCCGTGTAGTCAAAGATAGTGCCAAAAAGCGCCAGTGTCGACCCGGACAGATCAAGTTCTACCGTTTTACCCGCTTCCCCGGCGGCCTTAATTGCCGACAGCAGATTTTTCCATGTTAAAGCTTCTGTGTCGCTATCGTTTGGCTCTGCCCCGCCGGTTACGGTTATCAGCACAGAATTGCCGGTCTCTTCGTCCTCCAGATAAGTTTTAATTCCATCCAGCGTGTCAAAAGCCCATCGCGCGTTAAACGTTACATTCTTCGTTACTTTGTACTTGGAACCCGCCGGATAGATCCCATCGTTATAGTTCCAGCCCCCGAATACCGCCTGCTCTTCGGGAGGTATCAGTTCTCCTTGGCCGGGGAGATTGATTAAAGTATCTTTCTTGATTTCATCCGACCAGGGACTCCCTGTGCCGTTCCCCGGCAGGTACGCTACCTTGTAAACGGAACCGGCAGGCTTATTATTACCGCCGGGGCCATTGGCCGTGTCTTCCATAATCCCGTCATCCCCGTTACTACAGCCCGCAAGCGCAGCGGACAAAGCCGCGGCAAACAGGAACGTTAAAAAGCGTTTCTTAACGTGGGGGGGGGGGGGGTAATGGAACTTGTTGTCCGTTCCTTGCGGTTATCAGACTTTGCTTTCATAAAATCCTCCATACAAACTGAATCAGGCGGCCTACGGCCGCCATACATAAAGACTTTGCCATAGGCGGCGCAAGTTGTCAAGTGGCAAAAAAATCAGCAAAAGGGAAAAGGGTTACCACTGTATGCGGAGGGAAAAGTCGATAATGAGGAGATGGACGCGGAACAGATAGCGGAGGCGAAAAACGCGGCGGTTATGCCGCGCCGGGTTGATACCATATCGGAAGCGCAGACCGTGATAGCGCAGCTTGTACAACAGAAAAATACGTTTACCAACAAGGCAACAGGCATATCCGTCATTATTTCCGGTAAGACAATAAAAAAGCTGGGTTTCTTAAAAGATAAGGAAAGAGTTTACCCGCCGGTTATTCACGCGCAGGCGGTTGCAAACATTGACCGGCTTTTTGAAAACGCGCAGATACACGCGACCCACAAAGACAGGTACCCCAACCGTAACATAAAACAAATTCACAGATTTGGTACGGTGATGGAGTATGACGGGGAGTATTACCCGCTGATAATAACCGTAAAAGAGTATCTAGGGAACAAGAAACAAAAACTTTACTCTGTAGAGGCTGTTGAGCTTAAAGAAATAAAAAAGTCTGCCGCTCGGCCACCCGCGGATAAATCCGAAAGGAATGGCCCAGCGCCAGACTTTTATAAAAGTTTAGCAGACCTCATCGAAAGTGTAAAGGCGAGCAGTACACCCCACAGCCTAAATATATTATCGCCAGATTCCGCCGAAACGTCAAGCCCCGAAAACGACAGCGGACTCCTCTTCCAGCTTGCCCGCGAGGGGGACCTGAACGCGGGCGCGGCGCGGGCGACGGCGGAAAAATCCGGGCAGAGGGAATAAGTAGGGAACGCGGAGACCGGGTTACCACTGTATGCGGAGGGAAAAGCCGATAATGAGGAGATGGACGCGGAGCGGCAAGGAACAAAAGTTTTTTTAGAAGGCCCCTCTGTCGGCTCTTTTAGCTTTGAAGCAATCCCCGTAATAAACGGCAAACTCAAGGATACTGCCATAGGATGGGTTAAACAAAACCCCATTGGCCCGGTTGACACCGTTATTGGCAGGGTTGAAGCTGATGAAAACAGTATGCGCGACACAATGGACCATACCAAATATAAAAGCAAAATTTCTGCCCTGCCCTCAATAAAGACAGTGCTGGAAAAAGGGGCTTTTTTAGGGGTATTGGACGACCTGTACGGACAGCCTGTAAAAAACTATTATTTTGCCGCCCCGGTTGATCTGGACGGCCAAGATAAAATTGTGTTTGTCCGGTAAAACAGAAAGCAGGCAGCGTAAAGCGGTTTTACATTCACGAGGTATACAGCCTGGAAGAAATCAGGAACGCCGCTACGCTTGATGAAGAACTGGAAAAAAGAAAACCCGGTTCGCCTATGCTGGCGGCTACGCCGGGTTTTCCTTATGCTCGCAAACAAGCAGATTTATACAGAAGCATAATCAAAGACGCTATGCTTGTCAACCCTCCGCCCATTTGCCATGGAGGCACATGCGCTCCGCGCCGGCATACCCAAAGTGGCTTTCACTCCATGCCTCCGGTAAGGCAAGGGCGGTTGGCATACGCAACGGGCAGCCACCTTTCCTTTTTACCTTTTCCTTCATCCTCCTCATTTATGAGTCTACGCGCTTGCCAGCGGGTTTCTCATGCGCTCCGCCGGCCAGCTGGCAGCAGTTTTACTTTTAGCGCTAAAAGTAAAACTGCTGGATTTTCGGGCTGTCCACTACCGGCTTAATTTGCTAGTTTATATAATGTGAATTGTTTGACAACCCGGTTACTTGTCGGCTAAGCAACGAGAAAGCTTGCAAGTCTCGCAAAATGCACAGCATTTTGCGTTTTTTAAGCGGAATTTGGCCAAACACAGTTTGACTTGCGTAAACTCAAGTTTCCGAACAACTCTATTGAACAACAAATTGCGTTCATAACGATGACGGGAGAAAAATGAGCAGGAAGAAATATTACGCCCTACAGATTAGAACGAGGTACGAAGATTCTTTTATAGCACGGTATAAAAAGGAGGCGGACTCCAGCGGCATAACACTCTATTTTCCAAAAAGGGAATTGAGGGAACGCAAAAACCAAAAAACGCGGGTTAGGCTGCATCCTGTTTTTTCCGGTTATGTTTTTTTGGAAATGGAAGAAGAGGACGATGTAATAAAATACAAGGCAGGGCTTGAAAAGACGGATGGATTTTTCAGATTTCTACACTCCAATACGAATATAGCGGAGATCACCGACAGGGACTTGGATATAATTTTGCGGTTTTTGAAATTAAAAGACGCGACCGCCGGCATGTCAACAGTGATGTTTAACGAGAACAACAGGATCACGGTTATTGACGGCCCGTTGAAAGAGCTTGAGGGGAACATAGTCAAAATTGACAGGAGGAAGGAACGGGCTAAAGTAAGGCTTGACCTGTACGAGGACTCGTTTTTAGTAGATTTATCATTTCATGTTTTGGAAAGGCAAAGATGAAAAAGTTTTTGGCGGCAGCAAGACGCTAACGCGGAGCGTATGGAAACCCGCTGGGAAGTAAAAGGTAAAAAGGAAGAGGTAACAATGAACAATGCAGGCAGCCGCGTATGCCAACCGCCCTTGCCTTACCAAAGGCAGAGGTTGAAACCCTACTTTCGGGATGCTAGCGCGGAGCGCATCAGGCTGTGTCAAAACCCTATGTTATTCCAGGAAAGCGGCAGGGGAAAGAGGCAGAGTACAGCCGATTGAGCATGAGCATATCATCCGCCCTCACCTCATCAAGCGAAAGCTTTCAGCAGGTTTCCCACTCCCAGTATATTGATTACCCGTTTCATGTTGTAAGCCAGAAAAG
>JAISCO010000339.1 GCA_031265535.1 Spirochaetaceae bacterium
TTGACAGGTTTCAGTATTTCCGTATAAGCTCTCTATATCTGCGGGAATAGCTCAGTGGTAGAGCGCCACCTTGCCAAGGTGGATGTCGCGGGTCCGACTCCCGTTTCCCGCTATAGTCCCTAGTATCTTGACATCTTTCAAACTGTGTGCGGCGGACTGGAGACGGTGAAGAAGAATATTTTACCTCAAAGTCGAAGAAGGAAGGGGGGGGGGGGGGCTTAAAAACTTATTCGACTTCTTTAACTTCGCGGTTTATAAAATTCTTCATGTTTGGAACAAACTCATCCACTGTTACAATCGTGTACGAACACTAGTATCAGTGATTCACGTGTCAGTGCTATTTGTGGAAGACATGCCTTTTAAATTTTATAAAAATTAAATTACTACCGGAGGGTAATGATGGCTCATTGTGTTGTCGCGGAAGCGGAAAAGATATTGGACAAAGAATTTCCTGTTTTGGATAAGGGTTTTGTAAGACTGGTTGATTATTTGGGCTCCGACCAGCGAATTGTTCAGGCGGCGCGGGTTTCTTACGGCCAGGGAACCAAGACTTGCCGCGAGGACGCGGGGCTTATCGATTACCTGCTGCGCAGCCGGCACACAAGCCCGTTTGAGCAGGTGGTGTTCACATTCCATGTAAAAATGCCTATTTTTGTTGCACGCCAATGGGTGCGCCACAGAACAGCGCGTCTGAACGAGATTTCGGGGCGCTATTCGGTGATGAAGGATGATTTCTATCTGCCTGCCGCTGAAGATATTGCTTTGCAGAGCGGTGACAACAAACAGGGCAGAAGCGCCGAAGGACTGCCGGGCGGCGAGGCGGATGCTTTACGCGCCGGTTTTGAAGAGGGGCAGCGGCGCGCCTACAGCGATTATAGCAAACTGATAGAGCGGGGCATTGCCCGCGAGCTTGCCCGCGTCAACCTGCCCCTGTCGCTGTACACGGAAATGTATTGGCAGATAGACCTGCACAATTTGTTCCACTTTATTGAATTGCGGCTTGGCGCTCACGCTCAAAAAGAGATTCGCTTGTACGCGCGCACGCTGCTGGAAATATGCCGTAAAGTAGCGCCCCTCTGCTGCGAATCGTTTGAACGCCATATACTAGGGGCTGTCAGCTTTTCAAAAGACGAGTTGGCGGAGCTTAAACGCAGGCTGTCCGGCGATGGAGAAAAAAGTCTTTTGGATGAAAAGCCGCTTGCGCGTTTTGAAGATAAACTCAAGAAGATAAACTAAAATGACAAAGAAAACATTCCCTCTTTCAAAAAAAGAACTGGAAGCCGCCGCGGCGCGCTTTCCAACGCCGTTCTATATTTATGACGAAAATGCGATTCGTGAAAATGCCCGCCGTATAAAAGCCGCCTTTTCGATTTTCCCCGGCTATATCAACCATTTTGCGGTCAAAGCGGCGCCGAATCCGGCGATACTGCGCGTACTCCGCGACGAGGGTTTTGGCGCGGATTGTTCCAGCTTTACCGAGTTGCTTTTAGCGGAAATGTCCGGTATTAAGGGTGAGGGCATCATGTTTACATCCAACGAGACGCCTTCCGCCGAATACCACAAGGCGCGGGAATTGGGCGCGATTATCAATCTTGACGATTTTACCCATATAGAATTCCTTGAAAAGACGGCCGGTTTACCCAAAATTTTGTCTATACGCTACAATCCCGGGCCGCTCAAGCTGGGAAACGCGATTATCGGCAATCCTGTCGAGGCAAAATATGGTTTTACCCGCGAACAAACGCTGGAAGGCTTTGCTTTACTGAAAAAAAAGGGCGTAAAACGCTTTGCTTTGCATACTATGGTCGCCTCAAACGAGTTAAAAACCGCTTATCATGTTGAAACGGGGCGTATATTGTTTGAGCTGGCGGCGGAAATCAAACAAAAAACAGGAATTTCACTGGAATTTGTCAATTTAGGCGGCGGAGTCGGTATTCCGTACAAGCCGGAAGACGAGGCGGTGAACTATGAGGAACTTGCCGCCGGCCTTAAAGAAGCCTTTGACGCGATCATGGTACCGGCAGGGCTTGCATGTACCGGCATACATACGGAGTGGGGAAGGGTTATTACAGGGCCCTACGGCTGGCTTGTAACGCGGGCGATTCACCGCAAAAATATTTACCGTAAGTATATAGGCGTTGATGCGTCTATGGCGGATTTAATCCGCCCGGCCATGTACGGCGCGTACCACCATATCACCGTAGCCGGCAAGGAAGACGCGCCGCTTAGCGAAGTCTATGACGTTGTGGGCAGCCTTTGTGAAAATTGCGACAAGTTTGCCGTTCAAAGAAGCCTGCCCGCCATAGAAACGGACGAAATTTCAGGCGATCTGCTTATCATCCACGACGCGGGCGCTCACGGCAGGGCAATGGGCTTTAACTACAACGGTAAACTGCGCTGCGGCGAGTTGCTGCTTTGCGCGGACGGCTCAATCACCCAGATACGCCGCAAAGAAACGCCCGCCGACCTATTCGCTACATTCTAGGCTATGGAGCAAAGACCGGCATTTTCATTCTACAGTCCACATACTGCTGCCGTTTTAGCGCGTTTAAGGCAGCCGCCCCCGACCCCCCAGCCCCGATTTGTTTTATCAGTTCGCTTTTTTTGAGGGCGTTTCTACGGGATTCGACAAGATTGCTCAGTTCAATGAGCATATTTTTATCGACAGATTCGGCGATAGGCAGTACATACGTTACCGTTTCTTCGGTATAGCGGGCTACAAACTCGGGCTTATTCACGAAACCTAACGAGATCATGTTGGAAATCCGGTCTGCCGATTTAAGCAGACGGGCGTTGTATGAACCCTGTTCGCGGATACGGGTCAAAAAGTTCGCTTTTGTCTCGTCTTTGTTACGTGTTACCTCAAGAACCAATTCATACACGGCGGGACTGTCGTAATCAACCGAAAGAAGTTGATTGCGGTTAAATTCGGGCACATCCTCGATAAGATCGTGGACAATGGACGCCTTGAGCAACACCGGTTCTATGTACCCGTAGTCAATAAGAATGGTCATTGTATCAAGCTGGTGGCGAAACATATTGCCTCCCCCCTCACGTGATTTTCCAATCAGCGTTGTAGCCAATTGCATATAAGGAGCAAGAAATATTTCATTTAAACGCCACATTTTCTCGTTAGTCATAATAACCCCTGCAAAATGTTACCCAAAGCTGTTACTTTAATTATAGCTATTGGATTTGTTCGATAACGGGAATCTTAGATTCATTATCGGCTATCGCCGGACTAAAGTCAGCCAAATCTCACAAAATGCACAGTATAAGGCGCTGCATTTTACGGCTTTTAGGCGTAAGTTGCCCGGAAACCAAAATTTCCGAATGACTTCATTATAGCCCTTTTTATTATAAAAAACAACCCGCCCGCCAGCGGGTTCTCATACGCTCCGCGTTAGCATCCCCTAAGCATGGTTTCAGCCTCTGCTTTTGGTAAGGACAGGGCGATTGGGCAGTGAAATGAACAATTAGCAATGAGCAATTAACAATGAAGAATGAGGAATTAACAATGAACAGTTAGCAGTTAGGAATGAGGAGTGAGGCGGGCAGCCGCGTATGCCAATCGCCGTTGTCGGACATTAAGGCACGGAGTAAAGGCTGCTTTCGGTATGCCGGCGCGGAGCGCATGTGCCTCCATGGCAAATGGCAAATGGCGGGTTGACTATTGTGGGCGGAATATGTTATTTATTTGAATTATAATATAACAGGAGGCAAAATGCTTTTATCAGAACTGGGAGCGCCAATATACGAACTAAAAAAACAAATAACCGAAAGATGGGGGCGTCTTTGAACAGTCTTCAGCAGCGGAAAAGATACACGAACTGGAAAAACGGACGGCGGAAAACGATTTTTGGAATGACAGCGCTGCCGCCGAAAAAGTCATGACGGAGATCAAGGCGCATAAAAACCGTTATGAACCGTGGAAGACATTAGTAAAAGAAATAGACGACCTTTCAGTCCTATGGGATTTAGCGATGGAAGCAAACGATGAATCGCAGACCGCCGAAATCGAGACCGGCTTGGCCGCTTTAAGCGCAAAGTACGAAAAACAAAACATATTTGAACTAATGCCGGGCGAAGTTGACAACTCAGGCTGTTTTTTAAGCGTCCATTCCGGCGCGGGCGGCATGGAAGCCTGCGATTGGACGGGGATGCTTTACCGGATGTACCTTCGCTGGGCAGAGAGGCAGGGCTTTTCCACCGAAGAAGAAGACAGGCTGGAAGCGGAAGGCGGCCTAATAAAAAGCGCCATCGTCAAAATTGACGGGCCGTACGCCTTTGGCAAACTAAAAGGCGAATGCGGCGTTCACCGTTTAGTACGCATATCACCATTTGACGCCAACGCCCGCCGCCATACCTCATTTGCTTCGGTATACGTCTTTCCCCTCCTTGACGATTCCATTGAAGTCGATATCCGGCCCGAAGACCTCCGCGTAGATACATACCGTTCCGGAGGCGCGGGGGGCCAGCACATCAACAAGACGGACAGCGCCGTACGATTTACACACCTGCCCACCGGCATCGTTACCGCGTGCCAGAGCGAGCGAAGTCAGACCATGAACCGCGCCACAGCCATGAGTATGCTTCGCGCAAAACTATACGAACACTACCGGCAAGAAAAAGAAAAAGAAAACGCGCGTTTCGCTCAGGAAAAAAAGGATATTTCATGGGGCAACCAGATACGTTCTTATATTTTTCAACCCTATACACTGGCCAAAGATTACCGCACAAAAGCGGAAACAGGAAACATACAATCCGTGATGGACGGAGAAATTGACCTGTTCATCAACGGTTACTTGAAGTTTGCGTGGCAGGGCAGCGCGGCGCTATGAAGCGCGGTTTTCTATGCTTTTGGTTTTTTATCATCATGCTGGGCGCGGTTTCCACTGTGCCGGCCAAAGGCGCTAAAGAAACAAAACCGGCGCCCGTCAACGATACGTGGACATTTTGCATTACAGAGTTTGATACATCGGCGTTACCGCAGGGGCGCGCTGTAATTGGGCAGATGATCATGCAGTACATCATAGAAAATGTGCGCACGATAGAAACCCGTTTATGGACAAGCCGGGAAGCTGCCTATTATGACAACGCGGCTCAGTTCAAAGCGGCGAACGAGGCGGCAAAGGCCCTGAGGGACAAACAAACAGAACGTGATAAACTTATTTTTGCCGGAGAAAAAGAGCGAAAATATAAACAGAATCTTAAAAAGGTTGATGCTGAAATTGCCGTGCTGCGCGCCAATCTGGAAAAAGCCGAAAACACCCCAATCTTGATCGAAACATCGCCAAGTGTAAAATTTACCGAAGATAACAATAAAAAAATATTTCCCGAGCCGCCCAAACAAGGACAAGAATACTATTTTTGCACAGGGCAAAAAGCCGACGCGTTTCTTACCGGCAAAATAACAGAATACTTTGAGCGGATTTATGTAGAGATTTCACTTTGGAGCCTTTATGCGCGTAAGATAACTTATACGGACACCGTTATTTTTTCGCCGCAAGACATAAAAGAGGGGACAACTGAGCTTGCCGATAAATTATTTGACCATATATCCGGCTTCCTGCCCGCGTGGATAAAGGTGAAAGCGAGCCCCCCTGGCGCTGTTATAGTCATCAACGATTATGTAGCGGGCGAAGGCGAAACAGAACTTATTGACTTTACACCCGGTACGGTTTCCGTAACCGCTTTTGCCGAAGATCACAGAACTTTTCAAGCAGATGTAGAACTGCGGGAGGGCGAGCAGACAGAGGTATCCATTGAACTAATCCATGTGCCGGTAACGGAATTCGACGTAAGCCTTAAAGACGGGCAAAAGCCGTCATCCACACTGCCCGCCGATACGACAAGTGAGAATGAAGCCGCCTTGTACGATGGCGCGCTCTATGTGGGTGAAACTCCGCTAAAACTGAGCGGGCCGCTGGATCAACAAAGGAGTTTGAGCGTAGAAACACCCGACGGGCGTGTTGCCCAAACAGTTTTTCATGTGTCAAATGCCCCGATAGTTTTTGACCCAAAGATCCCGCCGCCGCCTGACAGAGTCGAAATTGCACGTAAAAAGTTTTACTCGGCATACGGACGCTTTTGGATTGCGTTACCGCTCGCAATACTAAGCATCGGACTTAACAATACCATCACTTCGGTATACAACGCCACGGGAGACCCTGATATAGGAAAGCAGCAACAAGCCGTCTACTGGACATCGATGGGCCTCAACGTAATTATGGGCCTATGCCTGGCCGAATCTTTTTACCGTATCGGACGCTATGTATGGGAAGCGAACAAGGAGTCAAATATTCTTGTAAAAAAAGCGCCGGAACCGGAAATCGAAGCGGCATCTTCCACTGAAGATGCCGCGGAATCTTCCGCCGAAGATGCCGCTGAGTCCCCGGCGGGACTTAGCGAGACAGAAGATGCCATGGAAGATCCCGACGGATTTAGCGAAACAGAAGATGCCGGTACATCCGGAACGAATGAACCGGCGGCTGAAAACAAAAGCGGGGCGCAAAACAATGAAGCCGCCCGCTCTTAAAGTATCACCGGACGGCGGCCATTTGTTGTCAAATATGTCATGTCTTCATTGTTAATTGCTAATTGTTCACTCCTCGCTCCAGCCCGCATAAACGCGATCTTACGCTGCCCTCTCTGCGGGTGATCACTCTGCAACGCCCCCACCATCTCATACTGATTAGTATTTTACAAGTAGAAGCACTATATGTCATATTTAGCTCCTGAAACTGTATAGGAGACTGGCGGCAAATGTGAAAGTGGGCGGACTATTGTTTTCTGGTGCTGTTTATCAGACTTGGGTATGCGGCCATGGGTGGGGGGGGGGGGGGCATCGCAAGTTTCCGGGAGTGCGAAACGGTCAAATTTTCCTTAATACTTTATGCAGCAATTCTGATGGATCAACAACAGGAGAGCCCGGGTTCTTCTTTTTATACAACCAGTATTCAGCATTTTTTCCCAAATCTTTAAGCAGAGACTCGTACTTATCTTTTATTTCCATAAGAGAGGCCCTTTCTGCCTTGAATTTTTCTTTTTCAGAACGAAAATTATCAGAAGCTGTTTTCGTTAATATAACCCGGACAAACCAGCCTGCGATAAACATAATGATCCCGAACCCAAGAAAATATATCCAAAACTGGGCGATAATTTTCGAATCGAGATTGGTAAAATCAAACATTAAACTATGCCTCCACGACATTCATCAGGGAATCGACATAACAAATCATCGCTTCCTTGCTTATATCCCGGTGCATAAAGCTGTAAACGATGACATCAATATTTTTTTGGCAAAAATAGCTGATAATATCGCTGCGGGACGATATTTTTTTGGCATAAGAAATTATGCAATAAATTGCAAAATATTCATTAATGGTACAGTTTTTATGAATAAATAATTCATTCGCCTTATGTGCGGGCAGGGACAGGGGTTTATACTTGAGTATCCAAAACACCATCAGCGCAACCTCTTTTGTCTGAGACATTCTCATCGGGCTTTCAGGGTTTGAATGAAAATACAGATAGTAATCGGCCCGCTGATCGATTCTCCTGTAAATTTCCTGTATCAACGGTATTGAGTATTCAAAACCCTCAAAGTATCCTTTAAACAAGGAGTTAAAATCAGTCAACAGTGTCTTAAATTCATTAAGAAACTGTAGCATTTTAGTGTCGGGTATATCGGCATAAATGAACCCGTCTGTGTTTTCTCTCATTCAGAAGCTCCAAAATCGAATTTGTACTCATCAGAGTCGGCAAATTGCTGATTGAGCTTTTCACTACCTGCCAGGAGCATCTCCATAATACTACTATCCCCATACGGATGGTTACTCTCGCGTATGTTTTTACGGGCATTACGAAAAGCCTTAATATCCTCCACGGAGAGATCCTCAATTTTGGTCTTTAACAACATAATTCCTCCATTCCTAATAAATTATAATACAATATCATAAAAAATAAGTCAACACGCACGCACAATGCGACACACACACGATGCGACACTCTCATTCCTAACTCCTCATTGTTAATTGTTCATTGCTCCTTCCTAATTGTTAATTGCTCTCAAGACCGCGGGGATTCATTTTCTTAAACAAAAGCGCAATTTTCCAGCTCTTCCTGAAAGGCGCGGTCGGCGATTTCGGCGGCGCGGCTTTCGTCAGGAATATCAAGACGGCGGGCTATACGGCCGTGTTTGAAGATAAGAATTTTGTTCCCCGCTCCGGTTATGCCTATATCGGCGGCGCGCGCTTCCTCGGGGCCGTTTACCGGACAACCCATTACAGCCACCGTTATATTTTTTTTAATAGAGTACAAGCGCGCCTGCCACCTGTCCGTAAAAGCATGTGTATCAAACGCGCATCTACCGCACCGCGGGCAGGAGATGATGCGTGCGCCGCGGGCGAAGGCAAAACGGTCTTCCGCGCCCGCGGTGTTTTCTTGTACAGCCAGAAGTATTTCACGCGCGGCAATCACTTCACGCTCCATCGTGTCCGACAGCGACACCCGCACCGTATCGCCTATGCCGTCCGACAGCAGCGAGTAAAGCGCCGCCGTGTTTCGCACCAC
>JAISCO010000390.1 GCA_031265535.1 Spirochaetaceae bacterium
TTATACTCCTCTATCTCTGTCTGTCCGGCATCCCTGGCCGAAAATATTCGGATTAACTCGTCCTGGTATGTGACTGATACGGTTACAAAACGTCCAAGCACAAAACCGGTTATTGCCCCAATAACCCTGTACCTATCTTCGTCAAGAGAATTAGATGCATCAAATACCTCGTAACTGAACGGATCATCGAAAACACCGGTTGCTTCTTCAAAACCAATTCCGTGCTTATTTTTGTTTAGTTCGTTTTTTTTGTTATGCCATATACCGATTTTTGAATATTGTAAATTCCAGCATCTTATTCCGTCCGATAAAATTTTATTCGCAAAGTCTGGTTTAATACCCCGCCGCAAACTTGTTTGCCGCAAATTTGCGCCTCTGCGGCGGGGAGGCTCATTGATATAAAGTAAGCTTGTTCCAAAACTAATTGACTATTTGCTAAAGCGCATGGTGCGAACCTTAGGTTCGATGGAACAAGCTCTTGGAAAAACCGGTCAAATCGACATAAAGTCCGGCCCGGTTTTTCCACTAAATTCAAGGAATCTGGACAAGCAGAGCCTGTGGACAAGCAGAGCTTGTCTCTCCAAAAACTGAAGTTTTGGAACAGCTTCAAGTATAAAAAGGATATACCGTAGAGTCAATGAACCTAAATACCCTCAAAACTGCCCGCTGCCTTATTGTCAAAAGCGTTTTTCAAAGTAATCTACAACGTTAAACCCGTCAACATACCGCCAGGCAAACCTTGGTCTCGCTATCTATACCTTACGAAAGGGGATGGTGTTAGTCTCGCTAAACAGTTTTGGAGCAGCCTCATTTTCAAATGAGGCGTTTCACCATGCGCAGAAAAAGATGTAACCTATTTTCGTACGACTTGTTACAATAATAATACGTTACAAAAAGACAGAAAAACAGTATAACTTAACCGTTGCCGTTCTCCTCCTTGCGGCAGCGGTTTTTTTATTCGCAAAGTCTGTTTTAATACCTCGCCGCAAACTTGTTTGCCGCAAATTACGCTTGTGCCGCCTCTTCCATTCCTCCTTTTTACTTTTTCCCTTTTCCCTTTTACTTTTTCCCTCCTTTGCGGTGGCCATCCGTGTTGCGCTGATTTTCGTTTTGAAATCGGAATTGTTGGCGGAGTCCAATATATCGTGCATACAGCCGGAACGTTTTAGTGTAAGCTGTCAAAAGGAGGCTTTTATGCCGATAGCTCAATCTGTTAAAAAAGCGCTTTCGTCTTCTTCAATGATACGCAAAATGTTTGAAGAAGGGCGCGTGCTAAAGGAAAAGTACGGGGATGCTAATGTGTTTGATTTTTCGCTGGGCAATCCCGATCTGGAGCCGCCGGAAGCGTTTCATAAAACCTTGCTGCGTTTGGTAACGGAAGACGCGGCGGGTTCTCACAGGTACATGCCTAACGCAGGGTATCAGTATGTACGGGACGCGCTGGCGCGGAAGGTATCCCGCGAGCACGGCCTTGCGCTTGACGGGCGGCATATTATCATGTCGGTGGGGGCGGCGGGCGCTTTGAATGTTGTCTTAAAAGCCGTATTGAACCCTGAAGACGAGGTAGTTGTCTGTAAGCCTTATTTTATGGAGTATCGCGCTTATGCCGCGAACCATGGCGGAAGGCTTGTCGAGGCTGCCGCCGGCGTGAACTTTAATTTGAATGTTGATGCTATAGAAGCGTCTCTCAGTGAAAAAACGGCGGCTGTCCTGATCAATTCACCGCATAATCCCACGGGTCGAGTGTATCCCGCCGAAACGCTTGCCGCTCTCGCGGATGTTTTGCTGCGGCATGGGAAAAAAACAGGGCGTTTCCCTTATCTTATCGCCGATGAGCCGTACCGTGAATTGACATACGACGGTGTCGTAACGCCGCCCGTCTTGTGCGTATATCCTCATTCAATTGTCGCGTCATCGTACTCAAAAAGTCTGTCGCTTCCGGGTGAGCGGATCGGTTATATCGCGGTGTCTCCACAAAACGCGGATGTGGAACTTTTGGTGGACGCGCTGATATACGCGACTCGTGTGCTGGGTTATGTGAACGCGCCCGCGCTCATGCAGCGTTGTGTCGCCGAATTGACGGACCTAAGGGTCGATATAGAGGTTTACGCAAGGCGGCGGGCGGCTTTTAAGCGTGTGCTGGATGCCGCGGGTCTTGATTATATAAATCCGGAGGGCGCGTTTTATATTTTTTGCAGAGTCCCCGGCGGCGATGATACGGCTTTTACCGGCCTTCTTAAAGAACGCCTTATCCTTGGTGTTCCGGGTTCCAGTTTTGGCGCTCCGGGCTGGATTCGTTTTGCCTACTGTGTAAGTGAGGATTTGATAAACGCCTCCGCCAACAAATGGCCCGGCCATAGCGATACTTAGCGCTAAACCGCCGGCTTCATCAGTTGATGATGAAGCCGGCGGGTCTTCCCCGCACAAGGGATTGAAGTGGAAATCCCGCAAGCGTTACCGATAGGTAACGGTGAGGAATTGGAGCGGAAAGCCCGGTTTTTTGCGAAGCAAAAAATGCGCCCAAAAACGAAAATACAAAGCAAACACCGCTTCCAGATGCGTATGCCAAGCGGCTATTTTCAAACCCTAAGACACGGAGTGAAGACTGCTTCCGGGATGTTAACGCGGAGCGTATGGAAACCCGCTGGCGGGTATGCCGGCGCGGAGCGCATGAGAAAACCGCACAATAAATGAGCAATTAACAATTAGCAATTAACAATGCGGGCAGCCGCGTATGCCAATCGCTATTTGCGGAACTGAAGGCAGATGCTGAAGACCGTTTTGGGTATGCTGCCGCGTAGCGGACTTTAACCCGCTGGCGGGTAACAACTTTTTCTGAAATTACGGTAAAATCAACTTGTAGGGGGAAACTTATGGTCAATATACTGGTTGTAGAGGACGATGACAAACTAAACCGCATAGTCTGCGCCCGCCTTGTTGAACACGGCTGGCGGGCCACGGGCTGTAGTTCCGCGGTGGAAGCCTTTGACCGCATGATAGACAATATCATAGACCTCATTATTTCCGATATTATGATGCCCGAACTGGACGGATTCAAATTTGCCGCCATGGTACGGGA
>JAISCO010000277.1 GCA_031265535.1 Spirochaetaceae bacterium
AACCCAAATTTCCGCTTAAATATTCAGTTATAGCACCTGGGGTGGGCGTTTTTGTAAAAACACGCTTACTCTTTACTCACCTCATATGACAACTTTAAACCAGGACGCGACACTTTTACTTCTTACCTTTTACTTCTTACCTTTTACCTCTTCCTTCCGCCGCCTTGCGGCGGCTTACTGTCCCAAAATAGTAATTTCCCAAACAACCTGCAAAGTATCGGCGGACGAAACATTGACGGCGGGCGTAATTTGCGCGTAAGCAAGACAAGCCGCCGCGCCGTCATCGCCGTTAAGCAAAGCCGCCTCATTTATGCCGTTGGCGCTCAACTCCCCCGCCTCAAAAGTAGCGCGATAGCAGACAGTAGTATCCCCCTGATTCCCCCAAGCCGCTTTCAAAGCGGGGTAGCCATCATCAAGAGCTTCAGCGGAGCTGGACGCGGAATTGCAGCACGTATTCAATTTAGTGCTGTTCCCCGTCCAGCCTGTGCCCACCTGAATAAAACCGCTCCCGCTTACAACCTTTGCCTTGCCGGGAACAGCCAGCAAAGAATCCGCAATCAGCGCGTCCCCCTGTCTGGTAACAATATTATGGCGGCTGCTCTGCATCAGCCGCCCCCTCAGCCCAAACAACCTGGCGAAGCACCCCGCCGGATGCCGCTTAACATTGCCGTCCCTATCAAAAACCCGCACGGTTACCACGCCGTTCACTTTTATTTTATCTTTCATGTGCTTATCTCCCCGCGAATAAAATTAAACCGCCGCTAAGAGCCGCCCCAGCGACAAAACACGACAAACCCGCGATGACCAAATTCTTTACACCGCTTTTTTTCAATTCGCCGTTTTGTTTTTCAAGCCGCACAATTTCCGCCAGTTGCGCCGCCTGTTTTTCCAGACCCGCCATAGCCGCCGCCTTTGCCGCTTCACCCGCCACAGTCTCAATTTCAGATACGGCGGCTTCAGCTAATTCGTCAATCAGACCCCGTAGCTCTGATTCGCTGTAAAACCTCGTCCCTGCTGTTTCGTATTCGCTCGATTCCCGCATCGGCGGCTCCGCGAACACCGGGAATGTCGTCAAGAAAAGCGTTAGCGTCCCGATTGCTATAATATTCCTGTAATATTCGCAATTCATTTTGAACCCCCAAACTTTCAATTATTTTTCTATCCCGCCTGTAAAAAAACACGGCGCAAAGAACAACTAAAAAAATCCCCGCGGATATGACAATCCCCGCAAAAAAACATTTAAGATACTTACTCATTGTTCTTTTCCCCACCCTTCCAGCGCGTAACAATCTTCAACCCCGTAATCCCGAACAGCACCACAGCCAAAACCGAAAACCAAAGCCAGTCCTTGATATACCCGCCAACCAAAAGCCACGTAGCCAGATATAAACAAAACGGCTTAAACCCCAGCATTTTTGACGGCAGCGCAAGCGCCCGTTTTCCCAAAATAATAAACAATTCCCTAAAAGAATTTTCCCAACAATCCCTGCTCGGTACTTCGTCTTTCATTACCAAATCCCCCATAGCAATTATCAATTATTATTAATTGCTAACTTCCAAAAAAACATGCTCCCCGCGCTTCCACGCGCCGCGAATCAATTCGACAAGCAGCACAACCTGATACGGAGTATCAGAACCGACACGCCCGCACCCCAGCGTAGTCATGGAACCGGCGCACCAGTGCAAATAATAACCATAATCGTCAGCCGTCCCGCCGCTTTTCCTGTCATACCCGCCCGATGAATCGAGCGCCCACGTATCAACAACCTGATGAGCGTTGGTCTTAATCTTAAACGGCGCGAACACAGGCTTAGCAGCTTTCTCAATAGCCGTAATCTCCCACAACCCGCAAGGAAACCGGCGCGGCATATAAGCCTTGCCGTAAACCCCCGCCGACGTAACAACATTCACAACCTCATTTTTATCATGAAGCCGCCGCCTTCCGTTCAATTCATTACGAACATCAGACGTAATGATAAAATCCTTCCCGCAAAAAACCGCCTTCCCTCTGCCAATATCCCAAACAATCCTCATCTCTCATTCCTCATTGTTAATTGCTCATTATTGAGCGCACCTCGTTAAAATGCTCAACAACAAAACCCCCGCCGCGATTAACACGCTTAATATCGACACCGTAAACTGCCCCCGCCCCAAATTAATTAGGAATTAGGAATGATGAATTAGGAATGTCATTCCTCACTCCTCACTGAATTTTAGCGAAGCGCTAAACGCTTCCCCCCGCCTGTAATGAAAAGTTAGCGCGTTGACAACTCCCGAATAATTTTTTTGTTTCGTTACAACATTCACTGATGCCCCCACACGGGCGTGAAACAAGGCGCGATGCGTCTTAACCGTTACCTCATTCCTTTGAGACAGCCTTTCCGCCAACTCCCGCCCCGTCCAGTCCTCGTACTGCCGCCTGCCGCCCACATCACCGGACGAAAAATAAGAACCGCTGACATTCAAAGCGCACACGCCAAACCTTTCAATATCGTTTTCGTCACGCTCAAAACATGAAGTGTTTAAGTCCAGAACGATAGGGCGGCCGTGAATAGAAGCGTCCAATAAATCACTGTCCCCGTCGTACCCCATTTGAATCAAAGCCCTGTCGTGATGTGTAGTAACATCGTATTTTTCAAAATAAAACCCGCCCCCTTGCGATTGTAAACGAGCCTCCGCCTCATCTTTGCCGTCAAGCTCATCGGCGTACACCACATACCGCGCGTTACCCGCCGCGTCCTTCACAACATAACGCGCCTCGTACCCCTCATTCTCTATCTCGCGGCTTATATGATTGCGGAACGGATAGTACGGAAGCATCGAGGGCGTGTACAGCACAGGCGCGTCCTCATACCGCCAAATCACCTGTTTTTCCAGACTGACAGGCAGATTGATTTTTAACCGCACCGTATTCCGGTACTTGTCCGCCCTCTCCGTTTCCCGCAGATAATAAATGTTTTCGCCGACAAACGAATACGATACATCGTCAGCTTCCGGCGTTTCGGACTGATACGGAGAATGTGCAAACACCAGCGGCTTTTCAACCGCGCACTCCAGATGACACCGCCATGCGCTCGCGAGTTCCGACAGCTCCGCCCAAATGTCCCGCGTCAACTTTGCATAAGGAATAGTAAACGGAACGGTACAGCAGTCAATATCGCTTGTTTGCAAACCCGCCCGCTTCGCTATCAAATGCAGCAGCGACTTGTCGGGGCGGCTCTTGTCGCAGACCGTAACATAAGTAAAAACACAATTTTCCGTCCAATCCCTGTTTCTGTCGCTCTCCCGCAGAGTGCCGGACAAATCCCGCATAACAAGACGCGCCACGCGCCGCCTGCCCGGGCCGCGAATATCCTGTACACCTTTTTCGTTAATAAACATCGTAAACCGGTGAAACCACGGCAAACCCTCGCCAACGGTAAAATAAACACGCGCCTTTGCCCCCGCGCCGCCCATACCCGCCGAATACACCCCGCCGGCGTTATCCAATAGAACCTCGCCCCGCGCCGTAACGCCCCCCGCCGCTTCCTTCAAACCGTAAAAATCCGCCTGTAAAATATCCCGTTCAGAAACCGTATACGTTGCGCCGGCAAAATCAATTTCAATCATTATGCGTAACGCCTTATCCCCCGCCGCTACAGCCTCGTCAAGCCCCCCGTCAATCTGATAAAACTTCATAATTCATCCCTCATTCCTAATTCGCCAGCCCCCTCGTGAGACTCGCTCCCATAACTTATCGAAAGCCGCCTCTTTCATTCCTCACTCCTCACTCCGCCGCTTCGCGGCGGCTCACTCCTCACTGTTAAACGCATCAGCGTACACCGCGCCGCAAACAGAATACCGCAGCCCGCCAATCACCGCATCGGCGGCGCAAACCTCCGTGTCATCGGAAAGAAGCCGCAAGTCTTTAAGCGTAAGCGCAAACTTCCCATGCTGCCCCGGCTCATAAATATCCCTAAAAAGATTCGCCTGTAACGTCAGATTTTCAATAAAATCAGGCGGCTCAAAAGCTATATTCAAATACCGGTAAATCAAAACCGAAGTCTTACAGCCGTTATTCTTATCACAGGACATCACAAACCGGTAAATCGAATTGTATTTTTCTTTGTTTATAAAATAGTCCACCCCCCTTTCCTTAAAACGCTCCGCGTAACCGATACTTTTTTTAAGGCTTTCAATCACGCGCCGTTCCGCCTTTTCGTTTCCCTCTATATCGAGACGCGCCATAACAGCCCCGCCCCGCTCTACCCGCAATTCAAACGCCTTACAAAAACATTCAGGGTACACCTTTTCTTCCGCCCCCTTCTGTTCATGCAGAAAAAAACGCGGCGCGTCATCAACAGAGCAAAGCCTAAAAACCTGCCGGTACATATCCCGCGTACCGCTGATATAAAACACTCCTGCATTTTTCCCGAACGCCGCGCCCAGAATCGCCGGAGCGGAATCTAGGGTAAGAGCCGTTGTAAACCCACCTTCAGTCCCCGCCCTTTCCGTCAATCCCCCGCGCCAGCCTTCCCCCTCAATAGCCGCGTATTCCTCGCTAAAAAACACCTTTTCCCTCAAAGTCTCCGACAAAAAAGGAATAACCGCGTCTACCTTCCCGGTTTTAAGCCTAATCACATAATCACTTCCATTCACCATGACCCTATTTACTCCCTCTCGTGAGCCACTCACATACCTTATCGAAAGCCGCCTCTTTCACTCCTCACTCCTCACTCCGCCGCCTTGCGGCGGCTTCACTCCTCACTCTTAATTGCTAATTGTTCAACAGTAATTCGCAGACTAAATTCCGCTTCCACAAGATTCATCTTTTGCGTATAAACTTTCTTTTCAAACAAAACATTCTCCACAACGCCCCCCAGCGTAAAATCCCTGTCTATCGCCTTTTCCAGAGCGTAAGCGTAGCGGTAACAGTCAGATTCAGAGGCGGTAATCCAAATTTTCACGCGGTAAACATCAAGTCGCACAATCCGTTCCTTTTCAGACCGTTCAGCCGACAAAAACTGAACGCTACCGCTGATAGGACGCTTAACATAATCACCAACAAGACCGCTCCCGCGCCTTTCAAGCAAAGGAACATCATCATCAATACTTTCCAAAACCTCATTAGCCCCGTTAAGAACCATCGCCCAAACCGCTCCCTGAATCCTCTCCTCTATCGTTTTCATAAAACCTTCCTTCGGTACGCTTCCAACAATTCTTTCACACACTCCGGCATTTTATTTTCATCCCCGCCGCCCTTGTTATCCGCAATCCCCGCAAACCGCATATTATGACGCTGTAATTTCCAAGCCGCCAATTCCAGACAAGCCTCTTTCAAGTCGGGCGGAACCTTCGCCATACTGTAACCCGCGATATACTTAACAAACACAGACCTTGCCCGGCACGGCGTAGAAAGAAGCCGCAGAGTAAAAGGATAATTTTCACAACCCCCCGCTTCCGGCGACAAGCCGTACAAAGCAGGTTCAATCCCGCCGCGCCTGTCCGCAACCCCCACAGCCGAAACAGCCGCTACAGGATACTCCCTAAGCGTAAAGACAGTTTCAACAGTGTCAATAAAACTTTCTTTAACCCGCTTGCGAAGCAGGCGGCGCATACAGTATTCCTCTATCGCGTAAGTAGAAGCGGCAAGCAGAAAACCCACAAGCGAATCCTCCCTGTCGTCAGTCCCAAGAAACGCCTTAGCCTCCGCAAGCGTAACCAGCGAATGAAACAAATCACAGCTTTCTTTACGGTTCATAAAGCCAGTATGAAAGCGATATATATAGAAGGAAACCTATAAAATGATATGTAAATAAGAGTGAGGAGTGAATCTAGTGAGGAATGAGCAGTTAGGAGTGAGGAGTCTCATTCCCCACTCTTCACTCCGCCGCTTGCGGCGGCTCACTCCTCACCCCTCACTCCGCCGCCTGCGGCGGCTCACTCCTCATTCCTCACTCCGCCGCCTACGGTGGCTCACTCCTCACTCATCACTCCGCCGCTTGCGGCGGCTCACTCCTCACTCATCGCCCTGCCCCTTGTTTTTCCCGCCAAACTTCCCCATACTGTTTTCATGTCCGGTATGTACAAAGACAGCCTGTTCCGTTCCCTGTTCAGCAACAAAGAGGCGTTTCTGTCGCTCTATAACGCCGTCAGCGGCTCCAGTTACGGCGATGACACGGAAGTCGTCATCAACACGCTGTCTGACACCCTGTTCACCAGCAAGAAAAACGATGTTTCAGGCATTTTTGACAGAAAATTTGTCGCTTTTACCGAACAGCAGGCGAGTATAAACGAGAATATGCCGTTCCGTTTCCTGTCGCCTATCGCCCGCTTGTTTGAGAACAGCATAAGCGACAGAAACGCCGTTTACCGGCAAAGCCTTGTCAAACTGCCGCGCCCGGAGTTCATCGTGCTGTACAACGGCAGCGCCGGTTATCCCGACAAAACTACGCTAAGGCTGTCAGATGCTTTCGAGCAGGTCGAAGGCAATGCCGCCGTAAATCTGGAACTGAAAGTCGAGGTGTACAACATCGGAAAAGGGCATAACGAGGCGATAGTGAGAAAGAGCTTACCGCTCAGCGGCTATGTTGATTTTGTGCATATAGCCGAAGAGAGCCGGACGCGGATTAAACTGGAAAATCCCGGCATTAACAGGGAACTTGTACTGGAAAAGGCGGTGGCGTATACTGTTACGTACTGCAAGAGACACGGCATACTCAAAGATTTTTTAGAAAACCTGTCTCCTGAGGAGGAAAATATGTTAGCAACTGAATGGAACATGGAAGACGCCCTGCGCGTCCGTGAGGAAGAAGGCGAACAGAGAGGCAGGAAGGAAGGCGAGCGGAGCGGTGAGCAGCGGAAAGCGGCGGAAATCCTGAAACTTTTTGACGCTGGATATTCGATGGATGAGGTCAGGGAACGGCTAAAGGCAGGCGGAACATTGCAATAGTGAGGAGTGCCTGCCCTATCACCCGCCGCCTTCTCTCATCCACTGCTTATATTTAAAAGTGTTAGCCCTTTCCACAAAATCAATAAGTTTTTTGTAAGAACGGAAAGTATGAGGAAATCTAATATACGCTTTGCCCCCGTTGAGCCTGAATTCAAGCATATAACCGGTTTTCTCCCCGCGCGGTTTGCGCAGCTTCACAACCTTGTAAAAGACAATACCTTTGTCTAAATAAATCATCGCCCCGTATGGAATATCAATTTGTTTCCACCTGACGCCCCAAAAATCTTTTCTGGCGGCGGACAGTTTCGCCCTGAATTTAGCGGCGGCGGTTTTGCCGATGAAAGAGACGTTCACCCAGCCGTTTCCCGCCGGTTCTTTGACAAGAATAAACACATGACCGTCATTGGCGTAAAGAAATCCCATAGCCGCTTCCCTTGTCCCTGTCTCCTCCCCCGGCAGGCGCGGGGGAGGAGAAACGATGTCCCCATATATGCCTATAGAATTAACATACAGATAATCGTACACGCCTTTATGTTTTGCCAGAAAAGCGGGAAACGCCGCGAGAGCCTTGCAAGAATTCGGATTCCGGTTTAAAAACATTCCCCCGGCGATGCCGGACGGAGCGCGGATAATATGCCATTTCTTGCTTTCTTCCGAAGTCTCGGAAACGGACAGGTGGGAAACAAACACATAGCCGTCCGGTTTCAGGCGGAGCCATACAAACATTCTTCCTTCCGGCCCGTCCCCGCCGTGTTTGACTGCCGCCGCGTATCCGCCACCCTGTTCGTCCCAAAGAAGGGTATGCTGAACATCATGAAGAAACCCCTCCGGGTTTTGGACAAACGGCATATAATAAACGAGACAGCTCTGTAAAATACACGACAATTTTTCGCCCAGCGGCTCCGGCAGGGGAGATTCGATATGGTATTGGCGGTTAAAATACCGGTGAAACACATACAAGCCGCCCGCCGCCCCGGAGTTTGAAACTTTATACGCGCAGGAACAAAAATCCACCCACAACAATTCCGTACCTCCGCTGTTTTGCCTGTCCATCCCTTATTTTTCCCTTTGGTAATTACCCTATCGAAGGACACCCTTTCCTTCTTACTTCTTCCTTTTTCCTTGTTTTCACCGCCCATGCCTTATCGAAAACCGCCCCTCTTTCATTACTCATTGCTAATTGCTCATTCCTAATTGCTAATTACTAATTCCTCACCGTTACCTGAATGGTCTACCATCTCCAAAAATCTTCTTCCCATGCTCTTATCAAACCTTGCCGCCTGATTATAGTCGGATGCCGCCATAGCCATATCCCCCGTCGCTTGATAGGCTTTGCCGCGTTCAAAATACGCCCTTGCATGGAAAGGATTCAATTCCAACCCCTTTGAATAATCACTAATCGCCCGTTCGTAATCCCCCCTTTCCGCGTACAGGAACCCCCTGTCAAAAAAGGCTGGGGCGTATTTAGCGTCAAGCCTTATACTTTCCGAGTAGTCAGCGGCAGCCTCATCATATCTTTTCATGTTCAAATACGCGACGCCGCGGTGGAGATAGCCCAGCGCAAAACTCGAATCAAGTTTTAGAGCTATGTTAAAGTCGTCCAAAGCCCTCTCCCAATCCTCATTTTTAAGGTACGCAGTCCCCCTGTTGCCATAAGAAACACAATCAGGTTTCGCCTCTATAACCCTGCCAAAATCGGCAATCGCGCCCTCATAATCCCCCTTCGTCAAAAAGGCTATGGCGCGGTTGGTATACACATTCGCTTTATTCATGCCCAGCAGAATAGCCTCGCTAAAATCCTTTACCGCGTTGTCAAAATCTTTTTTTTCTGAATAAACACGCCCCCGCTCAAAGTAAGCTGTAGCAAGATTCGGATCCGCCGATATAGCCCAGCCGTACCCTTCTATAGCGCGGTCATACTCTTTTTTTTCGCCGGCCGCCAAAGCCGCGCCGTAGTAAGCGTTAGCAAAATCCGGCTTCAACTCCGCCGCCCTGCCAAAATCGGCAATCGCGCGGTCATACTCTTTTTTCAAAATATATGCTATGCCGCGATTGTAATACATCAGCGGATTATCCGGCTCGCACTTTATCGCCCGTCCAAAATCGGCAACAGCAAGCCTGTAATGATTCCGCTCTATATGAGCCATGCCTCGCTCGACATGAGCGGCGGCGTTACAAGGGTCGTTTTTAATAATTTCGTTCAACTCATTTATCGAATGAACAGCCCTCTTAATATCCTTTACAAACACCGTATCAATATTAAACTTTTCATTATCGAAAAAGACCTCATCTTCACTTCCCCCCGTCCCCGTATCCTTTCTTTTCATTCCTCACTCCTAATTCTTAATTGCTCATTCCAAACCCGCCCGCCGTCACCCTATCGACCGCCGCCCCTCTTACTTGTTCCAATTGATAAGCAAAAAGCGCCGGTATAACCGCCATGATTCCCGCCAGCATGATATTATTCCGCTTCAAAAAATTACGGCTCGAATCTTCCGTGTTGTAGAACAGCCCCGCTTCCCTCGCGTAAAAATAAATATGCTGTTCCTCATATTCCCTGACACAGACAAGCATGGCGCCGGGTAAAAAATACAAACGCTTGAAATCATCCAGACGTTTCTTACAGACGGTAACATTTTCCG
>JAISCO010000049.1 GCA_031265535.1 Spirochaetaceae bacterium
ATGCCTTTACTCTCATAAAAGATATCCCCAATAAAAGTGTAGATATGATATTTGCCGATCCTCCCTATAATTTATCAGGGGTAGGATTTCTTACGGTTAAAAATGGAAAACTCGTAGCCTGCGATAAAGGTAAATGGGATATTATCGATGATATTCACACTTTTAATAGATCTTGGTTAAGTGAATGTAAAAGGGTTTTATCAGATACCGGCACATTGTGGGTATCGGGAACATTACATAATCATCCCTCCGTTGGTGTATTATTAAAAGAGTTGGATTATTGGATAATTAACGATATAATATGGTTTAAACGCAACGCAACGCCTCTTTTGTCAAAGAACCGTTTAGCTCCCTCAACAGAATTAATATGGCTTGCCAGTAAAACAAAAAGCTATTTTTTCGATTATGATACCGCAAAAGAATTGAACGGCGGGAAACAAATGAAAAATTTATGGGAAATACCGGCAGAAAGGCATTTAACAGAACACCCCACAGAAAAACCTGAAAGATTATTGGAACGTATTATATTATTGGGCAGTAAAATTGGAGACACAATTTTAGATCCATTTATGGGTAGCGGTACAACAGGGGCAGTGGCAAAAAAATTGGCAAGGAAATTTATTGGTATTGAAATTGATGACAATTATTTTTCTATCGCAAAAAATAGAATAAATAAAATGGCAATAGAATTGTCGTTAATATAAAATAAAAAGCCTGCCCCGCATCTTTGGACTATTCTTGACCCACAGAATTAGGCAAATTTTTAAGAAATTTATCATCAAAAGACGTTTTTGATTGTCGTTATGTTCGGCCGTTTTTGTGTCGGAAAATAGCGTCAGATGAGCAATGAATTGCCGCATCCTGAAACAAGCCGCTAATACCCCCCCGCCTAATTCCTAATTGCTCATTGTTTACTGTTAACTGCTAATGGGTGGGGACAAAACAGTGCGGTGCACTGTTTTGCCTGACGTTTTGCCGCCTGCTTTACCCCATAAGGAAGGGTAAGTGCGGTGCACTGTTTTGCCTGACGTTTTGCTGCCTGCTTTACCCCATAAGGAAGGGTAAGTGCGGTGCACTGTTTTGCCGCTGGAAAATGGGTGGGGGTAGCGAAAAAGCGTTTTGCAAAACAAAACCTTTGTAGCGAGGGGGAGCAGCGTCGAAAAAGTTCATCATAAACTTCAAAATTTTGACGGTTTATGATTGATGCGCTCCCCCTTTTGTTCATTCCTAATTCCTAATTGCTAATTCCTCACTGCTCACTGTTAATTGTTCACTGCTAACTGTTAACTGCTCCTTATTCCTTTTTACCTTTTCCTTTTTACCCCCCCCCCCCCCCTCTTTCTTACCTGCTAATTCCTCATTGCTAATTGTTAATTCCTCGTTGATACCGGAGACATGGCGGCAATGAAAGCGGCAACCCGCGCGGGCGCGGACTTTCCGAAAATCTCCGCGGGCGTACCGAATGCCGCAGCCTCGCCGCCGTCAAGAAAGGCTATAAAGTCGGCGACTTCACGCGCAAAGAGCAGGTTGTGAGTTACTATTATCATGGTGTTGTTTTCCTGAATCAGCGTCCGTATAACTTTTAGGACTTCCCTCTCAAGCTCCGGGTCGAGGGCGCTGGTAGGTTCGTCAAACAACAGCACGTCCGGCCTCATCCCCATAGCGCGGGCAATGGCCGCCCGCTGCTGCTGACCGCCCGAAAGTGTAGACGGGTAGCTGTCCTTTTTATCCGGCATTCCGACCTTTTCCAGCAGGGAAAGGGCAAACTCGCGGGCCTCTTGCGGGTTCTCTTTTTTTACTATGACGGGGCCCTCCATGATGTTTTCCAAAACCGTTTTATGCGGGAAAAGCTGAAAGTTCTGGAATACCATGCCGGTATGCCGCCTAAGGCTTAGGATTTCTTTTTGGCGGGCAAAATGCGCTTTGCCAAAGGGCGGATTTTCGTTTTTTTCAAAACGTATTTCCTTGCCGGCCACCCGTACTGTTCCTTCATCGGGGATTTCAAGCAGATTGATACACCTCAGCATCGTTGATTTTCCCGCGCCGGAAGGGCCGATGATCGCCGTTGTTTTTCCCCTTGGAGCATGGAAATTGATGCCATTCAGCACCGGCAGCGTTTTGCCGTGTTCCAGCTTAAAACTTTTTTTTACGCCGCTAAGGTAAACCATTTAACGGCCTTTGGACAGAATGTTTTCCAGCTTTCCCTGAAGGATGGTAAGCACGGTGCTAAAAGCAAGGTAGATGAGCGCGGCCAGACAGTACAGCAGCATAGGCTCGTAGGTACGGGCGGCGATACGCTGGGTGGTCTGAAACATCTCCGCGATTGTGATATTCGCCGCCAGCGACGTATCCTTTACCAGGCTGATAAAGGTATTGCTTAAAGGAGGGATGGCTATGGCGAAACTCTGCGGCGCGATTATGCGCCGCAGAGCCTGCCATTTTGTCATGCTAAGCGAATAAGCCGCCTCCCACTGCCCCTTTTGTATGGCCAGAATTGAGGCCCGTATCGATTCGGAACAGTAGGCTCCCACATTAAGCGAAAAAGCGAGTATTGCCGATGTGACAGCCCCCAGTCTGATCCCTATGCTGGGGAGGCCGAAAAACACAATGTAAAGCTGAACCAAAAGAGGCGTTCCCCGGAACACCCAGACATAACAGGCGGCGGTCTTTTGCAGAACTTTTAATTTGGAAAGGCGCATAAACGCGATAATCGAAGCGATTAGCAGACCCACGCCGAAGGAAGCCGCCGTCATAGGCATGGTAAGCAGCAAGCCCGCCTTTAGCATGGGCCAAAACGATTCCCCGATTATCCTGAAAGGCCGCGGCCAGTCCGTCATCTATTCCACCTGTTTCCGCCTGTTCAGCCTAACGTTTGGATACGTCAATGTTGAGGTATTTTAGCGACAAGTTTGTAAGCGTCCCATCGGCGGAAAGTTCGGACAAGGCTTTGTCGATAGCATCGCGCAATTCATTCTGATTTTTTGGAAGTATCACCGCACACTCGCTTACATCGGTGGAAGTAACGGCGATTTTTGTCGGGCTCTCAGGATGTTCCTTCTTGTAATCGGCGAAGGTTACATCATCGTTGATGGTCATGTCCGCCCGCCTGTCGATTACTAACTGCACCGACTCGTTGAAGCCGTCGGTTCCAATCAATCCGGCGCCGTAACGCTCGGCAAGCTGCGCCCAGTTGCTTGTTACGGTCTGCGCCGATGATTTGCCGTTCAAATCCTCGAAAGACTTGATGCTGTTGTTGTCATTTCTGACTATCACAACTCCGTGGGCATAACTGTAGGGAATGCTGTAGTCATACTTTTCTTTTCTTGACGGAGTAATGCCAACCTCGTTGATTACCACGTCCCAGAGCCCGGAATCAAGCCCGATAATAAGAGAATCCCACCTTGATTCGACAAATTTGGCCTTTACGCCGAGTTTAGTGGCGATGGCCTCGGCAACCTCGACATCGTAGCCTACAAGTTTGTTGGTCGCGGCATCATGGTAAGTGTATGGCGGGTATGTCCCCTCAACACCTATGACTAATTCCCCCGCGGATTTAATCCGGTCAAGCGAATTGCTTGCGGCATCTTTCTTTGCCCCCCCCCCCCCCGCGAAAGCGGAAGCAGCCAGCGATAAAACCAATCCCAGAAAAAACAGTTTTTTCATACCAAAGATCTCCTTGCGCGTCCCGGAATGAAGCTCTCAACACAGTTCATCCCCGATTGACGCCTATATTTACAGTGGACGCCGGTCAACGACCAGCCGTATGTCCACATAATTTTGCATATTCATTACGCCGCTTTCAGCGCCCGTTCCAGGTCTTCAAGCAGATCGCCTATATCCTCGATTCCGATGGAAAGACGCAGAAGGCCGTCTTCTATGCCCGCCTTTTTTCGCAGTTCCGCGGAGAATGATTCGTGGGTCTGGCTTGCCGGATGGCACACCAGCGATTCAACGCTGCCCAAACTGACCGCAAAATCAAAGAGCAACAAGTCGTCAATAAAACGCGCCGGGTCGCATCCGTCCCGCAGGATAAAAGACAGCACCGCGCCAAAACCCCGGCTCTGCGCTTCCTGAACGCGGCGCTCCTCATCGTCTATCGAGGGATAAAACACCCGCTTAACCTTTGGGTGGGCGCGGAGAAAGTCCACCACGGCGGCGGCATTCGCGCACTGCCTGTCCATCCTGACGGCGAGGGTCTTTATGCTCCTTTCAAGCTGATATGAATCCTGCGGGCCGAGCGGATTTCCCAAAGTATTTTGAAGGAGTTTTACACGGGCGGCGTTCTCCTCATCGTTAAGAACAAGCGCTCCCGCCAAAATGTCAGAATGCCCCGAATAATACTTTGTCGCCGAATACACCACAATATCAGAGCCCAAATCGAGCGGTTTTTGCAGGTAGGCCGACATGAATGTATTGTCAACAATCAGTGTAATATTTCCGGCGCGAGCCTTCTCCGCCAGACGGCGTATATCCGTAACTTTGAGCAGCGGATTTGATGGAGTTTCCAGAAATATGCCCCGTACATCGCCGGGAAGTCTGTCAAAATCAAGGGTATTAAAATCATCCACGAGATCGTAGGAAAGCCCCATGCCCGCAAACAGCTTTGAAGCGTAGCGGAAAGTTCCGCCGTACACATTATCGTTCAGCAGAATCCTGTCGCCGCTTTTGAACAGGTGAAAAGCCGTATCTATCGCCGCCATACCGGAGCTAAAGGCAAAGGCATAACGGGCGCCTTCTATAACGGCAAGGTGTTTTTCCAGAGCAAGCCTTGTCGGATTACTGCCTCTTGTGTAGACATTCTCCTGAAACTCGCCCAGTTTAGGCTGTTTGTAAGTAGTTGCCAGATGAACAGCCTGAACAATATCCCCCGCGCGCTCCTCTGTTTTCCCATCCCCGTGTATCGCCAGTGTAGAAAATTTCATAGCCGCCCTTTATATATTATTATTATCGTTTTAATAGAATATACGAATATAAAAAATTGTCAACCCGCCAGCCCCACCAGTGGGTTCACATGCGCTCCGCGCTAACATACCGCGAGTGTCCTTTACTCCGTGCCTTCAGTCTGAAAAGGGCGTTTGGCATACGCAACTGTTATCAACCTCACTCCTCATTCCTCACTGCCCATTGTTAATTGCTAATTCCTTTTTACCTTTTACCTTTTACCTTTTCCTTCACTCCAAACTGCTCATTGCTCATTGTTAATCGTTAATCCTATGCGTTTATATTATGCTTTGACACGCATCTGTCTTGAACAAAAAACAGCAAAAGCGCCAGCAAAACGGTCATGGGCATTGGAATAAAAACGGCATATTTATTAAACAGCCAATTTCCAAACATACAGATAATTACAATGATTAAAAGCCGCACATTAACAGTTTTCTCGAACCGGCGCTTTTTCGTAAAATATTCAAGAATAACAAGCGTAAAAATAGGCGTAAAAACCATCGTAATAGTTGTAAGAAATTTTTCCAGAATCAAAGCAAAACGGTTGACCGGAAAAAACACGGAAATAAATAATGTCAAGATACCAATCACCAAAATAGGCGTCCGTACACTTTTGCTTTTTATCCATTGCTTAGATGAAATCGCCGCCGAATACAGCGCGACAAAATTAGTGGTCATCGTTGATAGTAAAACTATGGCGCAGGCGATGTACCGGAATTTACTGGAAGCTATAAAACTAAAAATATCATTGCCCGTTGAAACCGCGATATAAAGCCCGATTATATACATAAAGCAGCTTCCAAAAAAATAGCCAAAGAAAGGCGCCCATACCGCGCAGCCTTTTGTACGCGCCTTGCAGGAGTAATCCCCCACCAAAGGAAGCCACGAAACAGGCATAGCGATAGACAATTCTATCCCAAGCATCAAACTCATATTTCCCGGAATTACCGCAAGAATTTCACGGCGCGCCTGCGCTTCAAACAGGAAAACAAAACAAAGCCCCGCAAGAAGAACGACCGCTGCACCGTTCATTCTGCTGGACGGGCTGCCGAAAAACACGGCCCACGCAATTTGTAGAATTGACAAGACAAGCGCCGCGGCCCAAAAAGGCAGGCCGGGAAACACGCCGGTAATCGCGCCGGCCGCCTGAACCACTAAAATGATGATCCAGCCTACAAGCTGCGTTAAATTGCACAGCGCGACAAGTTTTCCGCCTATTTTGCCAAATGAAAACGCCGCCGCGTCCATAGCGTTTACTTTACGGCAGTACGAAACATAAGCGCCGCCCGCGAAAAGCAAAGTCCCGATTAAATGTCCGGCAAGTATTACCGCAAGCCCCCTGATAAGCCCCAATGGGGCAAGAAGCCCGCCGGTAAATATCTCGGAAACGGAAATTGCCGCTCCCACCCACAACAAAACCATTGCGCTTTTTTTCATAGTAATTACCTAATATATTTGTACAAACACGCCCTGTCAACAGGGAACAGTTAATAATTAGCAATGAGCAATTAAGAAGGCGGGCAGCCGCGTATGCAAGCGCTTTTATCGGACCCTAAGGCACGAAGTAAAAGTTGCTTTGGGTATGCCGGCGCGGAGCGCATTAGGCTGTGTCAAAACTCAAAAAATCGAAATGACACCGCTATATATAGCGTTATTAAACCGTATAATAAAGAAAATAACGCTATATATGGAAGAGACAATGACTTTTGACACAGGCTGGCATGTAAACCCACTGGTGGGCGCGGAGCGCATGTGCCTCCATGGCAAATGGTCCATGGCAAATGGTTGCTTTTTTCAATATTATTTGTTTAACTATAATAAAAGAAAAGCGCATTTCAAAATTTATTTTGAAATAGCTCCAGAGGCAGAAAAAAAATGAAGAAAAACACACTAACATTAACCCTTATCCTACTGACCGCCGTATTTGCGGCAGCGCAGAACGACCTTAAAACAGTAGCGACAGTAACCCTGACAAAAACAGAACCAATAACCGTAAAAATGCTAAAAGAACAAGTCAGGCAAATGGAAACAGCCGTAGGACAGCCAATAAACGCCGCAATGCGGCGCGAAGTGCTGGACGGCATGATAAACGAGCGCCTTGCGTTACAAGCGGCGGAACGCGACAGAATAGTCGTAAGCGACGCGGAAGTAAACCAGCAAATAAACGAACTACGCGCCCAATTCAGCCAAATGATCGGGCACCCCGCAACAGAGACAGAATTCACAGCCGCGCTAAGACAGCAGACAGGCATGGAACTCCCCGCCTACCGCGATCAGGCAAAGAAAATGCTAACCGTACAAAAATACCTGCTAACAAAAAAACAAGACGTACTACGCACAGTCCAAGAACCAACAGACGCCGAGATAACAAAAGAGTACGAACTAGCCTCAGCCGACCTAATACAACCGGAGACACTAGAATTTTCCGCAATAGTATTCCCGATAAACAGCGACGCGGAAAAAAACAAAAAGCGGGACGAGGCAAATAAAATGGCGCGAGAAATAGGCAACAGCCCCGAAAAATTCGATGAAAAACTACAACAGGGCCGCGCCGCCGGCGCCGGATACAACATGGCGCAGCGCAGCATACTACAGAAAAACACAGCCGGACAACAAAGAGCAGGCCAAGCATTCATGGACGAAGCCTTCGCGCTGGCACAAGGAAGAGTATCAAAAGTACTGGAAATCCCATCCGGCCCGGCGCGCGGCTACTACATCATAAAAGTAACCGGCAAGTACCCCAAAAAATTCTTAGCCCTGGACGACGTGCACCTGGGATACGGCGAGACAGTACGAACCATACTACGCAGCGCCGTCATGCAAAAACACCAGCAAGAAATCATTACACGCGCCCAGCAGGAACTGGTCAACGAACTCCGAAAAGGCAACCCATACAAAATCTTTGAAGAGAACCTAGACTACTAACATGACACGCCGAAAAGGACGAACACTAGCGCTCGAAGCTCTATATGCGTGGGAAGCCGCCGGAACGCCGTTAGAAGAACTAATAAGATTCCCATGGGTAGAAGAAGAAAAACTAAAAAACCTGGACGAAGAAAGCCTAAACTATCCGCGCCTATTGATAGCCGGAGTAATAGAAAACCAAACCATAATCGACAGTAAAATACGCGCCGCCATACAAAACTGGGATTTCAGCCGCCTAAAGCGCGTAGACCTCGCCATACTGCGGCTAAGCGCCTACTCCCTATTATTCCAAAAAGAGACGCCGCCCCCCGTAACAATAGAGGAAGCAATAAAACTCAGCCAGGAGTACAGCGGCAAAGACTCATACCGCTTCATAAACGCCATCCTGGACACCATTAGCCATGGAGCCGCACTGTCTCCGGCCTAATGCTTTTCCGTGCGCAAACAAGGCAGGCGCGCAAACTTGTGCGGCTGGGTATTAAACCAGACTTTGTGAATAATAGATAATAGGCCGGAGGCGCTGAAACCCGCCGTCGGCGGGTTTCAGCGGGTTATTGGGGTAAAACTTTTGCGGCGGCTACAGGCTGTATTTCATAGGATACGGGATGAAAACCGAATATACGCTCATAGTCTTCAAACTTTTTTTGATACTCGTCGACTAGATCCGTTCTGATGATGGCATAAGTGCAGCCGCCAAAACCCCTGCCGGTCAGACGCGACCCTAATATACCCTGAATTTCCTGCGCCCGCTTGACAAGCCAGTCCGTTTCAGGACAAGAAACATCGTACATATCCCGCAGTCCCTCATGCGAATGAAAAATAGCGCGGGCAAACGCATCTTCATCCTTTTCGGCAAGCGCCTTTTCCACATCACGTATCCGCATGATTTCCTGTACAACAAAGAGACTCCGGCGCCGAACTTCTTCATTCAACGACCCCATTAGTTCATCCAGATCGGAAGCGGTATAGTCCTTAAAACTGAAACCCTGCCGCTTCTTTGAAAGTATTTCAAAACCCTTTTCTATATCCTTTCGGCGTAACTGTAACTCAGATTCAACATCAATAAGAGGTACACGGGAATCAAAAAGCATGATTTTATACTTGGTAAATGGATTTTTAACGCGCTTAACATCAAGTTTTTCTTCATTTATCACTAAAAAATTGTTTTTCCGCGCATTCATGATGCAAAGATAATCAATCATCTTGTTTTCATTCTCATAAAACAAAGAATGCGCGGCGGAAAGACGATTTAGAAGCTCCTTGTCGCCCATATTTGACAGAAAAAAGCGTCGCAGGACTAGAGCCGAAGCGATTTCTATAGCCTGATTGTAGGAAAGTGTTAGATGTTTTGGTATATTTCCTAAAATAGTAACATTCAGGCCATGTATTTTGCATCCCATTTCGACAAAAAGATACAGCGCCGTCTTTACATAATTAGCCCACCGGTCCTCACGCTTATAGCGCAGATTGGCAAGAGTAGTACGCTTACGCTCCCCCGCGTCAGCCGCGAAAAACCGCAAAGAACTGTCTTTACGCGGACTTATCGCCACCTGAACAGTGCGGTCTATACTTGAGCTCAGATAAATCGCGTCTTTTAATTGACCGTGATCCCCCAAATAGTGCAGGCAGCCCGGCGCTTCACCCACAATGATTCTATCATCAGTCCCATGTCCTAATTCATATTCTTTACGGTGTATACTAACAATGTCCGTCATCCAGTCAACCTCGTAACGGTAAAAAAGTAAAAAAAATCGCTTCCTTTCAAAATTTAACATATTGAAGCGCTTCTTGTAACAGATTCTAGCGAAAATTATTCATTTGTTCAAGAAAAAAATACCCGCCAGCCCACCAGTGGGTTTATATGCGCTCCGCGCCGGCATACCGGAAGCGGCCTTCACTTCGTGCCGTCGGTAAGGCAAGGGCGATTGGCATACGCGACACTTTTACTTAGCATGGCGGCGGAGACACGTTCACTTCGATAACGGCGCGTTCAAAGTTTTACCTTTAATCCGATAATTCGTGTTAATTCGCGGCTCATTTTTTTCTATTCAGGAAGGGGGCGCTGTTTCCCCGCATCATCGCAAACCCTTGCCCCATAGTCGCGCCCCCGCCCAAAACGGCACGCGAACTACTAGTGAGCGTGTGCTTGGGTATAAGGCAGCATGGCGTAGGCCTCGAAAAACTTACTGTTGCCTATAAATGTTTAAAGGCAGTCTTCCGCCACCCCCCCACCCGCCAGCAGGTTTCTCACGCGACATCACTCATCACTCCTTCTTACTTCTTACTTCTTACTTTTTACATTTTCCTTTTTCCTCCATCCCTCATTGTTAACTGCTCATTGTTAATTGTTACTTAGCGTTCAATTCCAGCAGCGCTTTATCAATGTCGTCAATAAACGTTTTGGTGTGGATAGCCGCCTTTTTTTCATAAAGCTGCGGAAGCAGCAAAAACGATTCCGTCAACAAAGCGCCCGCTCTGCCGGGCAGGCGCAACCGCGGACTTATTGTAAAACGAGACAACATAACAAGCCCCTCAACAGTCGCAGCTTTTTCTATCCCTTGTGTAAGCGCCCCTTCTGTCAGACTGAACGCCCCTATTTCGAATAGGACTCTGCCATAAGGGATTAGCGCGTTAAAAAGAACAATCACCACAAAAAACACAAATGTAAGGAAAATATTCCCCGTTTTTCCGGCAAGAAGCGCCAAAAGTAAAAAAGCAAAGAACAAGACCGACCGAACCATGACTCCTTTTGTAAAAAGCAACGCCGCCGCCATAAAAAGACCGGCAAAAAAAAGAGGCGCGGGGGGGATTTTGTTCGTATCCAGCAGTGGTTTTTTGCCGCCGCCGTAAGCGCCGCTGCAAGCGGGCTGTTTTTCAGGCAGGATAGGCGCGGCGGCGGATGCTTCAACCGGGCCGTCGCGGTACCAGCGTGATTTTGCCGCAAAACGCTCGCAGAACGCGCCTAACGCCGTCCCGCTTATGATGCTCATGGCTAGGAACGGCGGCATGATATAAACCGCGCCTGGTCCTAATATAAATAAACGGGCAAGCGCTATCTGGGTAATGCTTGAAATTACGGCCCCGGTAACGCTGATTCCAAGCAGGCTCATGTATTTTTCCGGCGCGATGCGGCGGAGAAAATACATTGCGGCCGCGGAAAGTGTTGTCCCGGACAGCGAGAGTAAAAAAACATACGAAAAAAGAGTGCCCGAGATGAACGCCTGCCCCAGAATCTTGACAAAGACAAGCAAGAAAAATGAGGAAGGCGGCATCCGCAGCGCAAGCAGAAGCGGAGCGTTCGCAAGCCCCAGCCGTATAAACGGCAGGGGCTTGGGTATCATATATTCGATTGTGGAAAGAAATAAACAAAGCGCGCTCAAAACCGGCAGTTTGGCAGCCATTTTTTGCGCTGTCCGCTCTTTCAAAGAATCTTTCATGACGCGGTTTACGCCGTCTTTACCAAGTAATCATGTCAACGTTCTCAGAGTTCGCAACTTCTACATTGTCAATGCTGACCAGCACTTGATTCGGGAGGCACGCTATCCATTGCCCATGTTTTCGAACCGGCGAGGCGGCAACGCAGAGTTGATTGCGGCATGATGAGTAGACAACCCGCGCCATCCCGTCCTCTATATGCACGATGGTATCGCCCACAGGTCCCGTAACACGAATGGTTTCAACGGCGTTTAACGGATAAAGCCAGCGCCCTTCAGACCCGCTTACGCTTACAGACATTACGCCAGCTTGCGCCGTTTTACCGCTGTAAACAAAGAATGCCGATGCGGCAAAAATAGCGCAAGCCGCGCAAAAGGCTGCATAATCCAGTACCCTGAATCGCGCGCGTAAAAAAAAGTGAAAAAAATTACAGGGCGTAGCAAATTCCCCCTATACTCCTAAAACGGCGGTGACCCCCGGTATTTTTTCTTTTAGATAATTTTCTATGCCGTTTTTCAGTGTCATCTGGGCGTGAGGGCAGCACCCGCAAGCGCCGGTTAGTTTGAGCGATACGGTTCCGTCATCCGCGAACGACACAAATTCAACATCGCCGCCGTCCGCCTGTAAAGAAGGACGTACATTGTCAAGAGCAATTTTAATCTGTTCTTCCATAAATCTATCTCCTATGTTTGTTTATTCGTAGTGGGCTCTAATACCCCGCCATTTTGGCGCGCCAGTTGGCGCCCGTTCAGGGCGCGGGCAGGCTCATTAAAAGTATATAATCTAACATCATTCCTTACAAGCCCTCAACAAGAAGGAAGAAGGAAGAGGTAAAAAGGAATAATGAGGAATGAGCAATTAACAGTTGAGTCGGTTTCAAATAGAAAGGGGAAGCACATCAATCATAAACCGTTAAAATTTTGAAGTTTATGATGAACCTTTTCGACACTGCTCCCCCTCACTACAAAGGTTTTTGCTTTTGCAAAAACGCTTTTCCGCTACCCCCACCCATTAACAATTAAAAATTGTCAGTGAATAGTGGAGCGAAAAGCCCGGTTTTTGCAAATAGAATCACTATATAGCGCTAAAAGTAAAACTGCTGACGGTATATGGAGGGAAATAAATGAGGAAGAAAACCGCATGGAGTTTTATTCATTTTTCGTGGGAAGCTGTCTCCAAAATAAGTTCAACAGCGGCGCGTGAGATTTTCATGTTCTTAACTATTTCATCAACCGTCCAGCCTTGTTTTTTTAGGCGGATTACATCATCCCGTGTTCCGAGCGGCAGTGAACTTTCTTTGTCAATATCCAGCTTGCCATCCTGCTTTTTTATTATATTGTCCGTTAGTTTAAGCTGCTGTCTTACTTCGCGGTATTTTTCATCTAAACGTGTTTCCAGATCGGCTAACCATACACGCGCTTTTTGTACATTTTGTATGCGGGCGTCAATATCCAAAATAGTTTGATCAAGATTTGATAGTTGCTCTACCGTGTCATGCGCCTTTTCGTTCTCAGCCGCGAGAAATTCAATTTCGTGGCGAATGTCCTCAATACCGCTGCTTATGCGCTGTATATCGCCGCTCAATTTTTGAGTCAAGTTTTCTGATTCTTGCAGCGACCTAAAGTTTTTCTCTATTCCGTCGTTCGCGGCCTCAAGGATTTGATTCTTCTTTTCGATGCGCAGATATTTTTCTTCCGATTCGGCCATTGCCTCGCCCAGTTTGCGTATCTTAATCTGCGCTTCCTGTAACATATCATCCGCGCCGGTTATATGTTTAAGCCGCTCTTCGACCGACTGAGATGTTTGCAGCAAACGATTAAAATTTATTTCCATACGTTCGATACGCTGCTGTTCAATGCTAAACTGCGTCATCTTATTATTGAGGTCTTCTTCCATGCGTTTTATTTTTTCAAATTGATTTTTAAGTTCTGAAAGTTCAAGGCTTTGCAGGGCAAGTTTTTCCATGTCGGTGTCAAGGTCTTCAATTTTATTTTCAATATCTTTTTTTACCGCGATTGTTTTTGCGATTGTTTTATCGACGAGTTCTGTTTTACTAAAGAAATCAGCGATATGATTGTCGGCTTCACTTATCGAATGTTCAAGTGCTTTAATTTTTTCCGAAGCGGCGTTAAGCATTTCCGCGCGTTGATGTATAATATCCGCGCCGGTTTCATCTATCTTTAGGCGTATCGCCGCCAGTTTTTCTTCACTTTCGCCCGTCAATTCTTTGCACCGTTTACGCACACTCTCTATCGAAGCATCTAATTCACTAAAATGTTCGGCGCAAGCTGTTCTATACGCCTCGACTTCGTCCCGCGATTTATTAGTATGATATGTAATTTCATTCAAACGTTCCTCAATAAGAATAGTCTCCGCGCGCAGCGCCTCTTCCATGCCGCGTTCATGTTTTTTAAGTCTCTCCGAGTTTTGAAGTTCAAAGCGTGAAATTTCGGTGCGCAGAGTACTGTCTACAATTTTCTTTGCGTCTTCCAAACTGTTTTGAAGCTGTATTTCCAAAGATTTTATTGATTTTTCATAACGTTCTGTTTGTATGCTGATACTTCTTCCAAGTTCGTCAAAAGAGCCTTTAACACGCTTGATCTCTTCATCAAAATGAGCGTCAAGCTCATCTTTTTTATGCCTCAGTGTTTCTCCGCACTCATGCTCTATTTTGCGGCACTCTACTTCTATGCTTTCGTTTAACTCATCAAACCGTCTGCTGAGTTTATTGCGCCATTCTATCATTTGGCCGTTTATACTTTCAGTACGTTTTTCAATGTTATCCCCTATCAATTCCTCAAATTCTTTAAGATTGCCGGATACTTTTTCATAAGCGCTGCTCTTTAATCCGTTAATTTCTTTTTCCAATTCGTCAATTTTATTTTTTATGCTGTTCATTGATTTATCTAAATTTTCCGCCGCGCCGTCATAATTTTGTTTCATTTCCGCTTCAAACGCCGCAAAATTATTCGTTGCTTCATTCTTGACATTTTCTATATGCGCGCGCAATTCAATGTCCAGCTTACCGGTGTCATCAGCCATGTCTTCCAGCGCCGCAAGTTGAGAGATCTGCGTGCGGCGGTACTGTTCGATAAGCGCGTCGTTATCGGTAAGCAGCTTCTGCCACTCATCACGCTGGTCAAGAGCAAGCGTGTTCAAGTCTTCGACAGACCGCCGCCATTCATCTTTATATTTTTGCTGATCGTCAAGTATACCGGCGTTTTCATTTTCCCAAGCGGTTTTTGCCGACTGTACGGCTTTTTCAATTTCATCAATCTTATTATCTACAATTTGTTTCGTACTTGTAATTTTTTCAATCAGCATACGATGCAGATCATCACGCTGATCAAGAGTACGTGTTTTCAAGTCTTCGACAGACTTTCGCCATTCATCCTTATATTTTTGCTGATCTTCAAATATACCGGCGTTTTCATTTTCCCAAGCGGTTTTTGCCAACTGCACGTTTTTTTCAATTTCATCGATTTTATTATCTACAATTTGTTCCGCATCCGCTAATTTTCCAATTATGACCTGTAGCCATTCATCCTTATATTTTTGCTGATCTTCAAGTATACCGGCGTGTTAATTTTACCAAGCGGTTTTTTCCGAAAGCACGTTTTTTTCAATTTCATTGAGTTTATTATCAACAATATGTTCCGCATCCGCTAATTGTCCAATTATGACCTGTAGCCATTCATCTTTATATTTTTGCTGATCTTCAAGTATACCGGCGTTCTCATTTTCCCAAGCGGTTTTTGCCGAATGCACGTTTTTTTCAATTTCATCAATCTTATTATCTACAATTTGCTCTGTACTTGTAATTTTTTCGGTCAGCAGTTTCTGCCACTCGTCACGCTGATCAAGAGCAAGTGTGTTCAAGTCTTCGACAGACCGCCGCCACTCATCTTTATATTTTTGCTGCTCCTCAAGGATGCCGGCGTTCTCATTTTCCCAAGCGGTTTTTGCCGACTGTACGTTTTTTTTAATTTCATCAATTTTATTATCTACAATTTGCTCCGTACTTGTAATTTTTTCGGTCAGCAGTTTCTGCCACTCATCACGCTGATCAAGAGCAAGTGCCTTCAAGTCTTCGACAGACCGCCGCCATTCATCTTTATATTTTTGCTGCTCCTCAAGGATGCCGGCGTTCTCATTTTCCCAAACGGTTTTTGCCGACTGTACGGCTTTTTCAATTTCATCAATCTTATTATCTACAATTTGTTCCGTACTTGTAATTTTTTCGGTCAGCATACGGTGCAGTTCGGCGTTCCTTTTTTCCGCCGATTCATTTAAATTACGCAGCAGTTCAGCTTCAAGTTCGCTTGAATGTTCCGCGGCGGCGGCAAGAACTTTTTGCAAAGCCTTATCTATAAGCGCCATGTCATTTTCAAGTTTTTGTTTGCGGGATGCTTCCGCCTGATTGATTTCCTCGCGATGTTCTTCAACTCCGCGTCCAATTTCTTCCGCGGTGATTTTCAAATTATCAACCGCCGCCTGAATAGGCTTTATAATCGCTGTATAATCGGCATTCACCGCCTGATCAATTTCTATCTTTACGCGGGACTGTATATTACCAATATTTTCATCTATTTCGTTTAATTTTTTCTTGGCTATGTCGGCTTTTTCGGCTGCAAGCTCAATATAGGCAGACTCCGCCTCAATACGCCGCAGGTTTTCTTCAACTTTTTCCGTCCACGAATCCAATTGTTTTAAAACAGTTTCGTATTTTTCTATGCGCTCGTTGAGACCGTTCACCATCGCGCAATTTTTTTCGAGGACGGCTATTTCCGCTTCAATATTTTTTTTCAACACCTCCGCGCGCTTAAAATCACCTTCAAGAATTATGCCGTAGTCGCGTAACGATGCCGTTTTGTTTTCCGCAAACGCGCTCAATTCTTTTTTTATTTCGTCTTTTAGTTCCTTGCCGTAGGCGCGGGCATGATTTATGTTACGATTACCTTTATCAAGATAACGAAACAGTATGAAAGCAGCCGTAATGATGCCAAGGGTAAGCAGGTTTCCGCCGTTAAAAAAATCCATCGTTACTATCTTAACACATATTTTTGTAATTGACGATAGTCATTGAAAGTAAAAACGGAGCCGGAAAGCAGATCCGGAAAGCGCGGTTTAAACCACAAGGGAAAGCGGCGCAGCGCCGTCATCATGCCGGCTTCGTACGCTCCAGCGGCATCGTACGCCGTGCTGTTGCCCACATAAAGTATGCGCTG
Source organism: Spirochaetaceae bacterium (assembly GCA_031265535.1). Taxonomy (GTDB): domain Bacteria; phylum Spirochaetota; class Spirochaetia; order Treponematales; family Breznakiellaceae; genus JAIRMY01. Next base: position 16,533 of record JAISCO010000049.1, read on the forward strand.
CGGAGGAAGATTTAGGCCTTCGGCAAGACGGCGGAACGGCAGCGGGTGGGGCTTCAAGGCCCCCAATTCTTCGCTGCATAATTCAAGGTCCCATAAACCGCCAAGTTGTAATGAATTCAGCTTTACTCCCAACGGAAAGTCTGACAGCACGGCAAGTTTTATTCCGCGCTCCCTGAATGAGCCTATGCATTCTTTTACATGGGGATAGATTTTTACGCGGCTAAATATACTTTCCCACGCGCCGTATATATGTTTTGAAATGAGCGCCCTGACATTTTCGATATTCATTGCCATGCCTAAAGTTTCCGCGCAAAGACGCGCCTGTAAATCGTAAAATGAATTTTCAGCGGCGCCCGTCAGCCGAATCTTTTTACGCGCCGCCGCAAAAGCCGCAAACAAGCGCGGGTGAAAGAGTGCCTGCGGTAATGCCCGCAAAAAAAAACGATAGTCCGGGTAAAGTGTGCCGTCCACATCAAAAGCAACGGCAGCTATATCCTTATGCATAATAATAGTTCACTATAATACACTAAAAGCCCGAAATTCCACCCCACCACCCACCACCCGCCAGCGGGGTTACATGCACTCCGCGCCGACATACCCAAAGTTGACTTTACTACCTGTCTTCAGTTCGATAAAGGTGTTTGGCATATGCGGCTGATAGCACCCCCTACAATAGAAAAATGAGCCACAAATTACGCGAATTGCGCCATAAATGGCGACACGAATTATCGGATTACATCCTAAATTCCCCACAAATTAGCGTAGACAAGACGGTAGGACGCTGATGTCAGGCATCCACGGTATGAGCTTGAACATCTCGTAATAATTGGCATTTGGAATCATCTTGCCGCTTCCAACGTCAACTTTGCCGATAGCTTTAGCTTTGTTGCGCGGTTTTCCATCAGCGTTTCGGAAATATTGCGTATACCGATAAACGGGTGGTGATCTAGAAAGTATGATGAAAAGAGGAAAGGCAAAGAGGACAAAAGGCGATACTATAAATAATGAAAATAACTATAGACATCAATTGTCCCCGTTGCCATAGCCCTAACAT
>JAISCO010000056.1 GCA_031265535.1 Spirochaetaceae bacterium
ATAAGGGCTTTGCGAAGCAAAGACCAGGGCCGACAAAATGTGGGTGGAGTGAGGCGTGGGAAGGAGCGTAGCGACTGACCTAGCCGAACGGAACCCCGAGCCGCCGTAAGGCGGCGAAGCGTAAACAGTCCTGTTATACGCCGTGCCCCCGTACACCATTATTTTATTACTATAATTTATTCACATGATTTATTTAAAAATTATTTACACAAATTTTGTATACTTTATTACTATAATTTTATAACACAATTTTTATACACTTGTTACAGTATATTTTTTATGTACTTGCCAACCAATTCACAATTTTTTGTCCCCCATCAGCAAACCGCCCGCCGCCATGGACGGCGGCGGGCGTGGGAATAATGCTTTTTCTTTTTTTGCGGGAAATTGCGGGGTCTGGGCGAAGCCCTGTCCCCGCCTCAGCCAAAAACCTTTACGCAATCACAATATGTTGAATCTCCCCCCACGGCCCCAATTCCCCCCGCTCGTTTTGCCACCGGGTAGCGCAGGACAAAAATTTCCCTTCCGCTTCCGGCGGCAGGTCAAGAACAAAGGGGGTGCGAGTCATCAGTTGGGTTTGCGTCAAGGCTGCGTAGTCCGTTACCTTTTCCGGCCCCCAAACAAAATTCAAAAGACAGCCGTTACAACCGTAGGGAATAGCGTGGCTGTCCGGCGTGGCCTCGTCCTGAAAACGGATTTCCACCCGAAAACCGCCTAACGCTTTGAGGTCGGTAATCAAGGCTCTGGTCGTTGGTTTTTCAATGGGCGTATGAGTGGTGTCCCGGTTGTGCAGATTCATGGCCGTCCGATCTTCATTGGTTACGGGATCAAACTTGAGATACTGCTGGATAAAAGGACGGACAAAACCCTCCGCCGCCTTCCGTTGGTCGTTTTTTTCTTCAGTATCCACGGAAGTATGCGGTCCCAAAATCTTGGTGTAAGCCGTGTGCCAGTCCGTGTTATGCCCGTTCAAGGCTGTTACCTTGTCAGGCGGAATGTGCGTCCATGCCCCGCTTGAAGTTTTTGTGTTCACATAACTGGTCAAATTCGCCAGCCAGCCGTCAAATTCCGCGTCTCTTGAGGGAATAAAGTCCTGCGTACGCGCCATAAAATTCTCCTTCCTATCTTTTTTCCGCTTGGCGGTTGTTGTCTGCCATTCAGCGGTTGTTCTCTGCTACTTGGCGGTTTTTCCCAGCCATTTAGCGGCTGTTGTCTACGCCTTAGCGGTTTTTCCACGCCTCCCGGCGGTATTTGTCTATGCCTTAGCGGTGTTTGCGGAGCGTTCCCCGGTGTTTGTAAGCCGCTCTCCGGTACTTGCAGGACATTCCCCGGTGTTTATGCTCCAGAAGTTCCATAGCGTTCTACCGGACTTTGGCGAAACACTACGGAACAATACAGTAAAATACGTTATTCTTTTTTCCGTGCAAGATACACCGCATAAAACGAACCGCCGATAAGCAGTAAGATACTGATTACCGTAATCGCCGGAAACGCGACTTTTCGGCACGTCATGGTGTCTGCCCCGCAACCACCAATAAGCACGTGAGGAATAAGCAGAGCAAGAACACCTGAAAATAATATTCCAATCACAAGCCCAAGCCGCGTTTTAGGAGATGCAAAGATCGTCAGGGCAATGCCTAACGCGGTGATTAACAGGCCGACACCGACTTCCGCCTGCGCCGTCCAATGACATTTCATAAAATTCCCGTTTGTGTGAAGTAATGTCGGCGTTGGTTCACATACCTTAAACAGAAACTGCGGCCCAAGGGCAACCAACAGTCCTAACACAATCGCGGCAGCGCCGCCAATAATTCTAATTTTCATGCCAAACCTCCATTTGATTTTGTTGTATATTGACCTTGCAGATGCAGGGTTAAATTACCGCTATTCATCGCGTATGTTTTGTTTCCGTAAGAGAGCGTGTCAAGTTCATGGGTAACAATAAGTACCGCGGTTCCTTCCTGCGCGATACCGCTCAACAGTTGCATAATTTCCACCGTTGTTTCCGCGTCAAGATCGCTGGTCGGTTCATCGGCAATGAGCAATGCCGGATTGTTGATAAGCGAGCGGGCAATCGCTACCCGCCGCATTTCACCGCCGGAAAGCTCTTTGGGATACGAGGCGGAAAGATGCGGTATACCGGTTTTTTCCAGCAAGACTTGGGCGCGTTCCTCCGGCAAAGGCTCCCCCGGTACGGTTTCGCGCCTAAACAGAAACCACGGCATACAGACATTTTCCAAAACCGTAAAGTTTGAAAGCAGACTCATACCCTGGAGAACATAGCCGATTTTTTCATTGCGGAACAGCGAAATTTCCGTATCGTTCCATTGATAAATGTCATTTCCATTAAAAAACACGGTTCCCTGAGTTGGTTTGATAAGTCCCGCGCTCATGTTAAGCAAGGTGCTTTTCCCGCTCCCGCTCCTGCCGATAATGCTGATAAAGTCCCCCGGTTCCACAGAGAGACTTGCGCGGTCTACGGCGTTAAACGCGCGTCCTCCCCGTTTGTATTCTTTGGTTAATTCGTTCAGTTGTAACAGGCTCATTTATTCACCCTCCCGCATGGTAAAATAGGTTTCCGCTTTGCTTATCCGTAACGCCGCATACAGTGAGGCAAGCGGCCCAACGAGGGCGGAAAGCAAGAGGCTTCCCAACACAAGCAGGATAATATTAAAAAGCGGCGCGTCAAGGTAGGGAAGTTCCAGCCGTTCGCTGATGAGGGTAGCGAAGGGGAAAACGACCAAACTTGCGAGAATAATACCCGCAACGCCCCCGGCAATTCCGGCAACGGAGGATTCGCTTAACACGATACCGATAAGCCGTTTTCTGGTCGCGCCGAGGATGCGCAAAAGGGCGAATTCTTTTTTGCGCTCGTGGATTGTTCCTGAAAACACTGCCGCCAGTACCACAAACGCCAGCGCCCACAGCGCGATAGAAAAAATGTGTATGTATTTAACAAGGCCGGAAAGGGTCCCCGCGATACCGGCGAATATCCTCTGCGAGATCAGCACATCTACGCCTTCCGTTTCTTTTTGTATATCAGAGGCAATTCCTGATTGTATTTTTGCCGGATCTGTTTTTGCCAAAACTGCGGAAACATGGCCCCGAATTGCTTCTTTTTCCTGAACGGCCAGAAAATCATACCCTTCCGTCCGGGCGCGACCGACAAGATCACGCATGGTATTCATGGTCATAAAGATTGACGTGTCCAATCCGCTGGCGCTTCGTGAAAGCTGCGCCGCCACCGGATATTCATGATTAAA
>JAISCO010000180.1 GCA_031265535.1 Spirochaetaceae bacterium
AATTTAGCTAAATAGCAAAAACACGCTGAATTCGCTTATAATAAAGGTGTCCAAACCATTAAAAGCGGAGGTTTCAGCGTGTCTGTTTCAAGCCTAATCAAAAAACTCTTGAAAATCAAGGATATAGTCGTGCGGGATGTCCTGTTCGAAGGGGGATCGGACGGCGAACAACTCATAATCAAAGCAAAAGTACCGGTAAAGATGGAGCGCCGATGCCCGGTCTGCGGAAGAAAGGCAAAGCGATATGACGCGGGCCGGGGAAGGAGGCGGTGGAGATCCCTTGATATGGGGACAACGAAACTATTCATAGAGGCTGACGCCCCGAGGGTATACTGCAAAAAGCACGGGGTTCTGACCGAATGGGTAAGCTGGGCTCGGCATGACGCGAGGTTCACGTACGACTTTGAAAACACGACAGCCTGGTTAACGCTTCACAGTCCGATAAGCGTGGTGGCGGAATGTATGAGAATAGCCTGGAACACCGTGGGTCCCCTGGTGAAACGGGTTCACGATGACATAAAGAAACCGCAGGCTGACCAGTATGACGGGCTTGCCTGCATTGGGATAGACGAGACGAGCTACAAGAAAGGGCACAAGTATATGACGGTGGTGGTGAACCATGATACCGGCAAATTGCTATGGGCGGCGAAAGGGTATGGGAAGACGGTGTTGGAAGAGTTTTTCAAACTGCTCAGTGAGGAGCAGCGGCGGGGTATAAAGCACGTAACCGCCGATGGAGCCCGTTGGATAGCCGAATGTGTGGCGGAATGGTGTCCACATGCCGAAAGAAGCATAGACCCGTTTCATGTGGTCCAATGGGCGACCGACACGCTGGACGAGGTTCGCCGCATGGTTTGGCGCGAAGTCCGGGAAGCAACAAAGGCGGGAAACGAGAAACGGAAACGCGGGAGGCCTCGTAAGGGCGAAGAAGCTCCCCAAAAGAAAAAGGCTGGCGCGGTAAAAGGCGCCCGGTATCCATTGTCCAAAAACCCGGAAAATCTCACGAACGGCCAGGCCGCCACGATTGAGATGATAGCCAAATCAAACCCGCGTCTATACCGGGCATATTTGCTGAAAGAGAAACTTCGTTTGTTGTTCCAGCATTCATTCTATGGCGCTAAAGGGGAACTTGAAGGATGGATAAGCTGGGCGCGCCGTTGCCGGATACCCCCGTTTGTGGAACTCCAAAAAAAGATATGCCGGCATTTTGATGCCATACTCTCGACCATCAAACACGGCCTGTCAAATGCCAGGATAGAGGCGATTAACAACAAGATAAAACTGACGGTGAGAATGGGATATGGGTTTAGAAACATCGACAATTTAATTGCCCTGGTAATGCTCAGATGCTCGGATGTCAATCTCATGCTTCCGGGAAGAGCTTAATATGGGTTCACTCATTCTGATGAAGACTCTATTTTCCAATGTTTTTGACACAAGTGTAACACTACCGATAGTTCCTGACCGGGTGAGTAAAATATCTCCTTTCTTTAAACGCAAATCAGAAATATCACAGTTTGTCAAAAATGATATATATTTATTCGGCTTAGGATAAATATCGGTCATTTGTGACGGCAGAAAAAAGGGGACACCATTTGCAACATTGGTATAAATTCGTTTAAATCTGCCCGGATAATTAGCATTTTCCCATAACTCATCAATGTTAATAGCTTTCCATTTGCAATTTTTTATTATATCTCTTGCATGCTTCCCATCTATGCCAAAAACAGACGCCTCAAGACGCATTCCCGTGTCTGTTACATCCGTAAGAGAAACGGTACACCACTTTATATCATCTTCCGGTAATTCAATCGGTTGTATTTCATGATTGGTTTGATTGAACGCCAGAGCATTTACCATGCTATGCCTTCCCGGACTTTCCATTCCTTAAATATATTTGGAACCAGAGGCGTCTGATCATCTTCAAGTTTTTTCTTTTTTTCATGAGATACTGTTCTGTCGCCATCTGCGGTACTGCCAAGAACAGAAATATTATCGGTATCAGGGACTAAGATTTCATTTCCCTCTTTATCTCGCTTATAAAGGGTATTCCCGCGTTTGTCGTGTCCGATTTTTTCTACCATTGCCATAAAAATATTGTAGTCTCTCATCTGTCTGGTTTTTTCCATTGCGTCTATTTCTTCTTTTGTTTTCTTCTGTAAGAATAAAACCGAAGTTTGTGTACCGTTGCGGGGTTGAAACGTATCGGCGTGTAAATCGAGACTCGCGATAATACGGGTGTTTTGGATCAACCATTCCCGAATATAGCCGAGACCCGGGGACCCAAGTATCGAATCGGGCAACACAATGCCCAACCGTCCGCCTTCTTTTAAAAACTGAATACAACGTTCAATGAAAAGAATTTCGGGCGGTACCGAAGGCTGTAAGCGCTCTGTTTTTATCCATGTGCTGGTTTTATCATCGTATTTCCAGAGGCGGGCTAGATCGTATTGCTCCAGAATATTTTTATCTTTTATAGGAATTTTGCTTCCAAAGGGGGGATTGGTTACGATTACGTCAAAAAAATCAATGGTTGAATGATTACGAATTTTCTTCTTTATTTTTAAAACTTCAATCAACTTTTGTTTAAATGCTTCAGGCCATTCATGTGGAGGCAGCAAAGAATTAACTTGCAGAATATTACCGCTCCCATCGTTATTCATAACCATATTCATTTTGGTTGCCTTTACAAGATCGGGATTTATGTCAAAACCAAAATAATTATTTTGCGCCATATCTTTGATTTTATCTTGATACATTTTTTGAAAATCACTATTCCATTTATCTTTTGGTATGCCAACTTCATCTTCAAATTTTGCTTGAAGCGTTTCCATAACATGGGTCATGGCGCTTACCAAAAATCCGCCTGTCCCGCAGGAGCTGTCCAGTACCCGCTCATTAGGCTTGGGGTTAATCATCTCCACGGTCATTTTCATGATATTCCGGGGAGTAAAAAATTCTCCCCGGTCTCCCCGGAGGTTTGCCCCTACAATTTCTTCGTAAGCCTTTCCTTTTATATCAATACCGGTATTTAGGAGACTGTATTTTTGTAGTTCGCTGACCACATACGCCAAGCTACGTGGTGTAAGTTTGATTTCATCATTTGCGTCAAATATTTTCCCCTGTGCTTGCTTTACTCGGTTAAAAATTTTCGAAATTCGTTTTCTCACCGTAAGCTGTCCATCAGGATTTGAACGTTCTTTTGATTCCGCGTAAAATTCCAGAGGTGCGCCGATATTTCTTTCGTCTTCTATTTTACAAAATATCAGTTTAAGAAACTCAAAGAACGCCGGCTGTTTTTGAAGTCCGTCATTGGCGTAGATATGATTATGACAGGTCTTGAAAACAAAGAGCAGATTATTGTCGGAGGCGTTTCTGAGGGTAGATCGCTTTGGATGGTCTATATCCTCAAGATTTCCATCGGCAGAGGGAATATCATTATATTCCATATAATCATACTCTCCTCGGTCATTTTTATATTTCTTGAGTACTTCTTTTTGCCTGCCGTTTGTCCACATGCCCCATTCGCAATTAGGGCAAATGTTCATATAAGATTTGAGCTGTTCAAGTCCATCATTTGCGTTGCGGATATCAACACTTTCCGCTTTACATTCGATGATGATTTTTATATGTTCCTGTGTTTGATTTTCAGCGTCTTTGTCGAATATGACTATATCGGCCCTGGGTCTACGCGTGCCCAACACAAGTGGGAATTCGATCTTTATTTGCGATGACAGGTATTTATGCTCATTGACAAGCCGCTTCTCAACGGTTTGACGGACATATTCCTCCGGCGTGTCGTTGCGGAATTTTTGGTCTACATAGTCGCATATTTTGCCGTCGGGAATGCTGATTATTTTCGGGTCCATCTTTCCTCTTATACTCTGTATCGGCTGAAATTCGGTTGTTCCCTAGGATAATTTTCCTTCAAAATCCGATAATCTCCCTTTGAGCCGAATTAATCTGTATCAAGACCTGATTACCGGAGTTTTGGGGAATATTCGGCTAGCGCGAAGGGGAGATCCCCCCTCAAAAAACACAGTAGTCTGCGCCCTACCCAATCTGCGCCAGAATCGCCGGGTCTTTGATCTTCCCGTCATCGGCGAGGAGGAGTATCTTGGACATGACTTCCGCGGTCCGGGGGTCGTCGTCGGCGAAGGGCAGGAAGACCCGGCCCCGGTGCTGGCCGGGCACGGCGAGGATGTTCACCGCGCCGCGGCCCATTTTGTGGACCTGGGCGCTTCCCAGATGCACGGTGTACTCCCCCAGGCGGCCTGAGATCTTCGCGTGGCGGCCTTCGACAGTAACGTTGTTGACGCGGAGGAGACGCAGGAGTTCCCCGGCGATGGCGGCCCGCATTT
>JAISCO010000212.1 GCA_031265535.1 Spirochaetaceae bacterium
ATGTCTAACTCCATTACTTGCGCGATACGGCGTTTGTGGCGTTCATCGCCGGAAAATTTAGTTTCAAGCCAAACTTTTACTATCATTTTGGCAAGATCAACGCCGACAACGCGCCCGCCAAGGGCAAGCATATTGGCATTGTTATGGGCGCGGGACATTGCCGCCGTAAAACAGTCCGAGCAGACTATACAGCGGATTCCGCATATTTTATTCGCCGTATAGTTCATGCCGGCGCCCGTACCGCAGAACAGGATACCTTTTTCACATTCACCCTGCGCAACGGAGCGCGCCGCCCGGATTCCGAAAGCCGCGTAATCGCAAGAATCGGCGCTATCCGTACCAAAGTCCGTATACGCCAGCCCCATATCATCCAGCAAAACTTTTATTTCATTTTTTAACGCAAAACCGCCGTGGTCGCTCGCCAACGCTATCATATAAACTCCTTATGCCAAATACCGAGTAGACTGATTAGACTAAAATTAGAATTTTACCGCCAAGTCGAATAAGTCAAAAGAAAGAAAAAGTATCACTTTATATCCATGTTACGCAATTTATTCGACTTCACAGTTATTTATATTTCTTTGTGTTTAGTGTAATCAACCTACGAGATTCCCACTCCATAGAGTTTGCGCAAAGCGCAAACTCCCAAGCTCAACACTTTCGTGTTGAGCCTGAGCGCAAGGGATTGTAGGGGCGCGGAGCGGCCGCGTAAGCGGCGGAACCCCCGCAAAGCCCGGTTTCCAACGCTTAGCGTTGGAAATGCGCCCAACCCATTAAAAAACTCCGCATCCTGCGATCACAAAACCCCGACCGCCGCTATCAAAGTGATCGCATCTCCGCCGCAAAAACCGGAGCGTATGTAAAACCCACCGGCAGACCGCATCCATAGCAAAAGTAAAGCCCTTGAAGCCAGCTATCGAAGCAAACGCCACTCCGCCGCCAACGAGCGGCGGCAAGACGCTAACGCGTAGCGTATGTAAACCCGCTGGCGGGCTAACGCGGAGCGTATGTAAACCCGCTGGCGGGTTTGTTTAGGATGAACTCGACGCGGCGGTCTTTCCACCAGTCGTCGCGGTTTGCCGGATTTGCGATAGGCTTACGCCCGCCCAAACCCTCGGTACTCATACGCCCGCCGCTTACACCAAGCCTTACAAGCTGCTGCTTAACAAAGGCCGCGCGTTCATTCGACAGCGGAACAAGCGGAATATTGCCGCCCGCCCTGCTGGTTTCCTCCGCCTCCGTACCGGAAACATTGTGCGCGTGCCCCTCGATAACGACAGTATAATCCTTAAACTTGTTAAGAATCTGGGCAATACGCCGCAGCACACGCATATTATTATCGATTACACCCTGTTCAAGCCCCTGCTGCGGGTCTTGAGCCTTAGAAACAAAGTCGGCGTGGTCGGCCCGGAATATAATTGCCGGAACCTGCATTTTAAGCTTATCGCCGTCCCGTATCACAAGCACATCGACACGAAGAGAACCGGCGGCCTTGGAACTCTGACCCTCGACATCCGTAACAGTAAACGTGAAGGGGTAATCCATTGCGGACTGCACAAGCTCACCCGTCTTTGACCTGCCGTCCCAAATAAGCTCGCGCGTTATCTGGGATTTTCCCGACGCCGACCAGAACAAACTGCGGCCCTGCGGATCAAAAACCTCAAAACTCCAACTTTCAAAAGGCAAATACGAGAAAGCGCTTAACATAATATGCTCCTCGTCATCTACCCCGTCGTTGTCGGGACTAAAGAATTCAGGCTGAGCCGAGGCGGATATTACCGGGGGCTGAGCCGAACAAACAAACGCGGGACTTTCAGTTCTGATGCGCTTGCCGCGGGTATAGCCGGCTTCAAGAACACCGATGAACAAACCGTCCGCCGCGCTGCCGTCCGCAAACTTTCCGTCCCATTCGATACTTGCCGGAATCGTATCACCCGAACCCTGCCGGATTTTTACAGGATTGCCGGTTGGATCTTCCGCGTTCACTACCCTGAATACCCATCCGTCGACACCGTCTTTAGGCTCGGCAGTTATATCAAAAACCTGAGACTTAGTATTATTTCCGTTAGGCGCGATAGTTTCGTGCAAAGTCGTTATCCAAGCGCGTACAGGACGAGTGTCCACCGTTATACCGGCAAGCTCAACATTTGCCCGGTTGCCCGCCGCGTCTTGAGCCGACAACATAAAACGGTACACACCGTCTTTTACCACATTGCCGGAATCGTCCGTGCCGTCCCATTCAAAAGAAGGAACCGCGTCATCGTACCACACAAAATTGCGAACCGGACCGGCAGCCGCTCCGCCTACAGCTTGAATCGCGCCCGTCCAGAGTCTTTCGGGGTCTGTTTCTATCACGAGAGGCAGCGTTTTGCGCGTCGAATCCGGTTCAGGATCGAATAGCAGATATGAGGCGTTTACCAGCGCTTTGGGCGGTACAGTATCTAAAACAACAGGCCCCGCGACAACATTCGATATATTCCCGTTACGCGCCGTGGCGCTTAATTTTGCATAGTAAGGGCCGTCGGGGGCTGTAGTCCCGCCGTCCATCCTGCCGTCCCAAACGATAGAAGAAGGCAGCGCGCCCGTGCCGCTAAAACTGCGGACAGAATTACCCGGCGCGTCCGTTATAAGCATGCTGTATTGAACAACGCCGCTTTCCGATTTAGAAGTAATACTGAAACGGACAGAATCCTGTATACCGTCACCGTTTGGCGAGAATGCCGCCGGCGCCGCGGAAAGAATCAATTCGGTCGCGCTGTTATCCAGAACGAAAGGAAGACTTACGGTGGAAGCGAAATTTCCGGCAAGGTCTGTGCATAGGACACGGTATCTATACTCACCGTCCGGGCAGAGCGCCCCTGAATCCGAAAGCCCGTTCCAAGAGATTTCAGGCGTGGGCCTTCCGCCAAGCTCAAAGCGGCGCGCGACACTGCCCTGCTCGTTCACAATCTCGCCGTACCATGTCGTGTTCTCGCGAGAGAGATTTTGCTGCATAAGTATCGTATCCTTATCGCCGTCTCCGTTGGGTGAAAATATATTGTCCGGCAGACTAAGAGAGGCCGTCGGCTTTGTTCTGTCCAAAATAAAGCCGGGCGACAACTTTTCTGGCGTTGTATAACCGTTCAGGTACGACGCGGTAAGTCTTGCCCGGTATGTTCCCTCGCTTAACGCATAGCCGGCGTTGTCGAAACCGTCAAAAATTATGTTCGCCGGAACAGAATCGCCGCCGGTGTATAGCCTTTTTATCTGCCTTGAATCGTCTAACACTTCGATCCGCCAGCTTTGGAGCGAGTTGCCCGTAGACGGCCTGGGAATGGACGGGATCAGCGTTATAGTTTTTATGCGCGTGTCGGTATCCGCCGTGCCTTCCGAAAGACTCGTGCCGGGCGAGAAATAACGTCCGCCGCCAAGCGCTATGCCGGTTACCGGTTTGTCGCCGGAATACACTATGTTGGGAATACGCGCCGGAGCCGAAACATTGCCCGCGCGGTCCGTGCTTTTTATCGTGTACGAGTATACGCCGTCAAGAACAAGAGCGCCTTCATTGCCGCGCCCATCCCAAACGATGTCGGAAGGCTCCGTATCTGTGAGCGCCCACGAGCGGACAATATTATCCGAAGTATCGGCTATATAAGCTGTCCACAAGTCTTCACGGGACCCGCTCTCGCGTATCCGTAACGAGGATTTAGCGCCCTCGCCAAAGAATTTTTCCTGCGCGGAAGGCTGGACAAGCTCTACTACAGGCGGTGTACAGTCAACAATTACCATCCGCTTTTCAGATTTGGAAGCGTTACCGTTGTCATCGACCGCTTCCAGTGAATAAAAATATACGCCGTCCGGCGCGGCTTCGCCCGAATCCATTACGCCGTCCCAAACTACCGACTGGGGAATCGCGACACTGTGTTTGGGCGTAGTAATTCTCCGCCAGAATTCCTTAAAATTGAGGCTGACGGGGCGGCTATCCTTGTTCGCTATCACGCGGACGGGTTTCCCGTTTTCATCCGTTATCAAAAGCCGCCATTCCTTGATGTAACGCTTGTCCGTTATGCTGAAAGGCACCGTTAGTGAGTCTTTAACACCGTCATTGTTAGGAGAAATATATACGGCTGCCGGCACTATTTGTGCCGCCGAGACTTGTGCCGGCACTATTTGTGCCGCCGGCGCTGTCTGCGCCGAAGAACCACCGGCGCTAAATAAAAAAATGAAGGCGCAGAGTAAAAGCCCCACTCTAACGGGAAATTTTTTCATGACTCCGAATCCCCCAGTTTGATGACGGGAGGCTCACGGTCGATACTGCCGAATTGTGCGGAAACTCCGGCAGAAAAAAGATTTATGTTATTATTGATCTGCTGGTACAGGGCGGAAATATCCACGTCTGTCTTTTCCCAGCCCTGACCCCGCATGATGTCTGATGAGCCTGTGTTCGCCGTCCATTTGAAACTAATGCCTATAAACGGGGTATGAATGTTGTCTTTGTCGTCTACCAATTCTTTTATATTCACATCCCAGCCAAAAGAAATAGTTATCATTTTTATTATGCCAAGCTCCAATCCGGCGTTAAGGACGGCGTTTTGAAATGTTGGAAATGACAAATCGGCGGAGAATCCGGCGGCAAAGCTGTTGTTTTCAAACAAAATCGCCGCAAAACCGCCTTTTGGAGTAAAGGCGCCGGGAAAGTTTTTGTAATAATCATTGTCGAATGTTTTCCCGACGTTCACAAACGCCGCGGCCAGGCGGGCGTCCTTCAAAAATCCAAGGCTGCCCATACGGTATACAACGCCGATATCGAGTCCGCCCGCGCCGCCGACGCCATAGTTGGATATTACGCCCGCAAAAACCGAAGCGCCCAGATACAAGTTTTCAGTGAAGTCCCTTGACCAGCCGAAACGTCCGCTGAAAGCATTGCCGGGCGGTGAGAGCGGTGTATCAAGAAAAGCTCCTTGCGTCGAAGCCGTCCACACACCCCAACGGCTCGGAAGCAGCGCGCCAAGTAGAAAAGCAAATCCGGTGTCGCCGTCTTTTCCAAGGATTGTGCTGCCGATATCCGCGGAAACGCGCTGTAACGGCGCTGTAAGCGCCGGGTTTATATTGATTGAATAAGGCCCGGCATCGTAAAGGCCGCCCCCTGCCGTCGAAGCGGCGTTTGATATAAAGCCGGGGAAACCAAGCATAAAAAGATTTTCGCCATAGGGCGGCGTGTCTTTAGAATACACGCTTTGTATAAATATGACCGCAATACCGATAAAAATTATTTTTTTCAAGATATTCTCCTATTTTAAAGCATATTAAAAAATTATATGATTTTTTCATTTTTGTGAAGCCATTTGCCATTTGCCATGGAGGCACATGCGCTCCGCGCTAACATACCGCGAGTGTCCTTTACTCCGTGCCCTCAGTCTGAAAAGGGCGCTTTGCATACGCGGCTGTTATCAGCGTTTAGTCCGTCCCTCTCCCGGCAGCCCCACATTTTTTCGCTGCCACCCAGTCCCGAACGGGTGTGCGAAACATTGAGCGCGTTTTACGATAGGGCGGCTGGCCGTGGCGCGAGATATTGCCCCGTATACGATAAGGCTCCGGCGCCCATATTTTTCGTAGGACATTACGGTTGGACGTTTGGAACACGCAGCGGTTTTTTGATGCTTTTTGCGCGAAGCGCAACAAACTGCCGGTTTACACATTTGCCTATCATGTATGGAAACAGCGTTCCTCCTGAATCAGAATATGCGCCGCGAATTACGCGAATTAACACGAATTATCGAAGATGAGGCAAAGCTCTGACCGCCGCTATCGAAGTGAACGCGTCTCCGCCCCCAGCGAGGGGCGGCAAAACGCTAACGCGGAGCGTATGTAAAACCCGCTGGCGGGCGCGGAGCGCATGTAAACCCAACAAAATGAGGAATGAACAATTGACAATGAGCAATGAAGGCGGGCGCGTATGCCAACCGCCTTTGCCTTACCGACGGCACGGAGTGAAGTCTGCTTTGGGTATGCTAGCGCGGAGCGCATGAGAACCCACTGGTGGGGGTTGACATTTTTGGGTTGCCTTGTTATTCTAATAAAATACCGTGTTTGGGGGTGTAGCTCAGTTGGCTAGAGCGTGTGAATGGCATTCACAAGGCCAGGGGTTCAATTCCCCTCACCTCCATAGCAGCGGTGTTGTTGAACATGACTTTAATTCCGCGGCGCGGTATGCGTCTGTTTTAACGAAAAAATGACGGGAAGCAAAAAAAGCATATCCAGCACGGCAATGGCCGGTACAATAATATTTACAGCAATCCTTCTAAGATCCAGTAATAAGTATGCCGCCATGAATTCACGGAGCGAAGAAAAAACGATGGTAAACATGGCGCATACTCCTACGATTTTACCCGCTATGTACAACTGAGCAAAGGCGTTATATTTTTCGCGGTCAAACCATAGGAAAAAGCTCATCAGAGGAAACAACGCAAACGGCGCGCTGCACAAAACAGGTGAAAAAAAATAATTGTCAAAGTTGTCAAACTGCGTCCGCGCCTGCAAAAGCAGAAATACTATGATAAAAAAACGCAAGGCATCGTACAAAAAAATGATAAACCGGATCATGGCTTAGTGTACTTGATATTTTTTTTTGTGAATAGGCGGACTTGTGGCGGCGGACTTTTGCCGTGACTTGTGCCGTGACTTGTGCGTATTGCCGCGCGTGCCTACACGAATAGAGTCATGATTTTCGCAAAGCGGGTACAACTAAGCTAAAAAGTCAGCGGATTACCGCTAATTATTCTTCCGGAAACCACCGGGCTTGTTCTAAAACCCGCCTAAAGGATAGAAAAGGCGCGGAAAAAATCTGAAAAGCCACTATAGGCCTGAATACATTCCCGCCCCAACGAGGCTATTCTTGACCCACGATTCGGGGAATGAACCTCCCCGCCCTGAAGGGTCGTCTAAAAGACGCGGTATTTTGTAAGCGTTGGGCTCAACTTCGTTGAGCAAGGAATCGCAAAAATCCTCTTGACAAAAAGGGTCTACAATGACTAGAACGGTATTATGTTAATGGTTGGTGTCAGGGACTTGAAAAATCAGCTTTCTAAATATCTTCAGTATGTTAAAAATGGGGAGAAAGTAATTATTACAGAACATAATAAAATCATAGCGGAAATCTCTGTCCCTGTTCAAGATAAAAAGGATAATGTATCCTTAATTGAAAAAGAATTGGAGAAATTAAGCAAAGAAGGAGAAATTATTCTTGCCAAAAGAAATAAGTCATATGTAAAATTACCCGAGATAAAAGAAAAAATTGATTGGGAAAAAATATATAATGAGACACGAGCAGACAGAATATGACATTATCATATTTTGATTCATCAATGGTTTTGGCGATATTGCTTGAGGAAGCAAAGAAAAAAGAGGCTTATGAATATTGGCAAAATTCATCTATAAGGGTTAGCTCGATATTATTACGAATAGAAACAATAGTGAGTTTAAGAAGAACGTATGAATATTATAAAAATAGATTAGATGATAATTGGTTAATAGAAAAGTTAAAAACACTGGATGAATATCTAAATGAAGTAAATTATAGAATTATTGGCACAAAGATTGAACGGGAAATATATTTAAAGAAAGAATTGTCTAAATGTAGATCATTGGATGCAATTCATATAGCAACCGCATTGAAATTTCGAGAAATGGGTAATGTAGATATTGTTCTTTATACATTTGATAAAACAATGCATGAGTTAGCAGAACATTATAGATTTAAAACAAATAAATTGTAAAAGCCGGACTGCGCATAACCAGTCCTGCTTACGCTTCCCAGCAGAGCTGGGGAGCGTAAGCAGCAGGCGGTTCGGCCTCCGCAACGGCTCTGGTCTCGTTGGGGCGCACTCCCACGCAAAACCTCGACCGCCGCTATCGAAGTGAACGCATCTCCGCCGCCAACGAGCGGCGGGAAGGTTCTAGTAGGTTGATTACACTAAACACAAAGAAATATAAATAACCGTGAAGTCGAATAAATTGCGTAACATGGATATAAAGTGATACTTTTTCTTTCTTTTGACTTATTCGACTTGGCGGTAAAATTCTCCTTTTTAGTCTAATCAGGCTGCTAGAACAGTTTTTGCCTTGTTTCAATAGGCAGGCAAGCTGGGTTAATTTTTGCAGTATCATCATCGGCTTTATCATAAGGCCCGATATGCGGGGAGTAAGTTCGGTTATATCGGCACT
>JAISCO010000287.1 GCA_031265535.1 Spirochaetaceae bacterium
GAAAAGGGGATGTACCGAAAAATGACTATGAAGCAAATGCTCCGTTCTTTGTCCAAATTGCGTGTGCAAGAGGTATCAGGGAACAGAATCGTATTTCCTGCCACCAAAGTACAGAACGAGATATTCGAAGCCTTCGGTGTTGACGCATTGGCGTAGGTATAATTTTGGCTGGGAATTTAGGATAGGTGTCAGCAATGACTCATGCGTAGCACAAAATTCCTGCTCTAACTGTTTGACAAGTTTCTCTCTCGCAGACTTAAATATCCGGTGTTTTAATATCCGCCGTTGTACTTTTGCCTCAAGAAGCAGAGATAATACCGTTATTTCATCGATTAAGTCGCCCATCGCTGTATCTTTTAGCCATGCGCGGCAAAAAGCAGGATTGTTAAGCGCATTAACACCGTGAATCTTCAGAAGTGAGGCTAGCAATTTTTCTAAAGTTTCATGTTTTCTTTGCGCGATAATTATTTGCTCCCTGATCTCTGCCTCTCTTGCTTGTTCCTCCATTTCTTCAATCCGCAATTTTTCCTGTTCTCGGGCCTCATTAATGACAGAGAACAGCGCTTCTGTTACTTCAAGCGCGACATCCAAATCAACGCACTCGTCGTCATGAAGTTGTCGAGCAAGAAACTCGATATTTCCCGGCGTATTATCCTTTCTTGCAGCACCACTGACATATCCTAAATTGGAAAGTCTTTGTAAGAGTCTGATTTCTTTTGTATGTGTTTGGTCTTTATACTCTTTTAGGATAGATACAAATAGTTTACGGTCTTTGAAGCCCGCTATGCCATGTTCAGCGGATATTGTTTTTAAGATACCGGTAAAATTATGCGCCATTCCGCAATTCTGCCTATCCGGTAATGTTCACACTTTTACCAGGTTCTACTGGCGTTTCAGAATATCTTTGCGATGCCTTCTCGTCAATGAGCGTAACGGCTTCTTTGATGAGGGCTTCTTTCTTTTGGTCTGCCATATCCCTTTTGAGAATAGGGATAATTTGGCCAAGGGTAATTACATCAAAAATACATGCCAAACTCATATCATCACCAGAACCTTTTTTGCTCATTATTGGCAATGTTTCTTTTATGTCCGCGTATACAGCATCAAAATCTTGTTCGGAAAAACTTACGGCAAGAGCGCGGTAAAACTTGGCAAGGTATTTGTCATTGTCGTTGATCGGATATGAGTCTTCTATGCCGTCACTACAGACAAAAATAGCGATGGGTTTGATTGTGTCGATATAAACTCTGGCACGTTCAGCGGCGTCATCATCACAAATCGAAGAAGTTATATTTAGAAAACAGCGGTCGTCCCAGGGAATCGGCTGCGAAAATGAGCCGTCATTGTTCAGAATTGTGCAGCGTCCGTCGCCAATATGAAAACCAAACCAGTAGTTTTCGGTGATAACAGCGGCAATAAGCGTCGTACCATAAGCGTGGCGTGGATCTTCACCCGCAAGGTATTTAGCCTTGAGTTTATCCGGCAAAACCCCTAACTCTGAATTTCCAAAAGGTTTAGCGGCAAAGTCTTCTTGAACCCTATCGTTCCATGTCTTTATGACGCTGCGGACAAGCTGTTTAACTTCATTTTCCGATGGTTGTTTTTTCTTGGTATGCAGGAATTCCACGATGCAATTACGGGCGCTTTCTGCCGCAAATTGTGATCCCCTGCTGCTGCGGAAATAGGCATCTCCTCCATGGCCATCCGCCACAATAGCCATACAGCAAAAAGGTTTTGGTTTAATAAGCGGTTGTTTCCAGCATTCCCATGTGTCGTCTTTTCCAATACAGGTTTCATAAAAATATTTATCACCGTGTACTGCAATACTGTAATCCTGGCATTCCTTGCCGGAAGCGAGGTGATTAGAACCTTGCACAGTAACGGCAAAAATTCTTTTGTTGTCCATGAGGCTACCAATCGTCATCGGAAGAATCTGTCGTAGATTCTTCTTTGATTTCTTTAAGGTCGTCATTGAGCTGCTGTTGTTTGCTCTTTGTCCCGCCGCCAGCCTGATCGCTCTTGCTTCCGACTTGCGAAGAACGAACACTCACGAACTTTATCATTCGTTTGAGCATATCGCGGTTGTGAACTTCTAAAACCGCTTCGGAACTTCCGGTAAACTGTTCCAGAACATCATGATTGGCATCCTCCCCTACTGCAATGGCTACCTTGATAGCGGTCTTGAACCAGTTATTCTGTTTGAGATTATCCATTTCGTTTTGCCAGTTATCGGTCGGTTCTCCGTCAGAAAGCAGGATAACGACAGGCGCGTACGCACCGTTCGCCCGCTTCATAAACTCTTTTGTTGAGAGCTTTTGTTCCAACTCACGGCAAGCCGCGCCAAAGTCTGTAACACCGCTTGCGTCAATCTGATTCCAGTGAAACTTCTCGGCCTCAATCGGGCCGGATGATGTAATCCAGTGGCAGCCGGAATCAAATTGCAATACCGCAATTTCGATTTGCGCGTCAGCATTGTTTGATGATATGTCCCGAATTTCCGGAACAACCTCTTCGATAGCCTGATTAACAGAACCGATTTTGCTCCCGCTCATGCTTCCCGATGTGTCGATCACGAAAAACAAGACCATCGTTTTTCGCGGGATTGATTCAACTTCATCAACCAAAGACATAATTTTCTCCTCGTTGAAAGATTATATTATTTGCGCGGTCTCACCGCCAAAATCTATTGTTATACCCCTGCGCAACGGCGCAAGAGAACCAGTGGCCACAGTAATAGTTTTTTTGTTTTCCGTAACATACCATGTCTTATTCGAGGCATTTTTCAGGAAAAAACTATCACCCTGCTGTGCGGCTTCACCTGTCAGTGTAGAAAAGTCGTTCGATTCCAGTTCGGTGTGGCAGGCATACAACTTTGTCCGCTGATGAACAGGGACGGTGTAACGTGATGTCTTGATACGCAGGGCGAACTTGTTGCTCTTACCGCAACTTGGGCACGAGACAGATTCACTGGCATCGGCAAAAAACACCTCGCCGCAGGAACATTTGAAAATTTCTGCCCGCAGCCGGATAAAAAGGCGCAGCCATTCAATCTCAAGCACCCGATACGCTGGATCACTCAGTGCTTGTTTGCTGAATGCTTTTTGAAACATTTCCCGCAAATAAACCGGATAGCGCGTCCAGCGTTTAAGCGCATTGCGGTGAATACCCGGTTCGGGCCGGTTTGAGGTATCTGCCGGATCGTAGATGAAGACAGGCTCCTTTCCGTAAAATTTCTTTTCGTGTTCCTCCGTCATGCAGGGAATGCAGGTCTTTTTCCCTTCAAGCGGGTGGTCGTTGATGAAAAGCAAGAACAGCACAACGGCCAGCGAGAAGCTGTCTGTTTTTGTGCCTGGCGATGCTTTTCCTATGACTATTTCCGGGGCCATATAACGGGCTTTACCGGCAATACCGCTTGATTTTCCGTATTCGGAAACATTATCATTGTCGCAAATGAGAACAGCCCCGCTCTTGGGATTGATGAAGAAGTTGCCATCGTTGAGGTCTTGGTAACTGTAACCTTTATTATGTAGCTCACGGAAACCCGCCGTAATATTAAGCGCGGCATTTACCATAGCGGTAACGCTGGCAAATTTTTCTCTTGCCAACAAGAAAAGTGAAAAGTCCCTGTATTCAGGCGGACGCAAATCCATGATATAGCCGAGGGATTCTTCGTTTTTCAGAATGTCTAGCGGCCAAAGAAATGAGTCTGTCGGCGCGCCTTTCTTTATGTTGTTGTCAAGATTCTCGAAAAACTTATTTGGGGCTTTGAGTTTCTCGACATAGCCCCTGTGATACCATTTGAGCGCTTTGGGTTTTCCATCGTAGTCCACCTTATATACCGCGCCCTGTCCGCCTTCTCCGAGTTTTTCCAAAACGGTTACAGTTCTGCCGTATTTGGTTTTTATGCTGTAGTCTTTCTGTAAATCTGCCATCGTGTTGTTTCTGACCTGTCTTACAGGCCGCCTCCCTGTACGCTTAGTCTGTCAACCGGAGAATAGGTGCTGGTTGTCCCACACCATGGACACGTCGCTTCACCTGCTTTTCCGCAAAAAATTTTTCCACACTTACACTGATTGAGTGATGTCCCGCCGCAGTAAGGACAGCCGGGATAATCCAGCGTTGGGCGCATTGTGCCGCGTGTCGTTTCAGTGTCAAAGCCCTCTCTCTTGGCTGCCGCTTCATCTAGTTTGAAAGCCCATGTCCGTACCCAATCGCCGCCTTGCTCTTCAAGCCGCATACCGTAAACACGCTTGTTTTTCGGGCATTTACAGAGAACTACTTTTGCGTTAATACGATTCGATTGTTTTTCTTTCATTTCAATGCCTGTCCCTGTGCGTCTCTATGGTGAGGTGGAGTCCGCATTTTTTGCAAAGGTAGCGAGCCTTGCCCCATTCGCGGATATAGGGGTCGTCGCGGGTGTACGATGACCCGCCACCGAAACCGCCCCGCCAGCCTGGACGATAGCCGCCGCCGTCCCGCCGCCGATTGTGGGCAATTGTTTTATCCGTAACATCAAAACGGACAAATTCAAGCGTGAACCATGAGCCGCATTTCGGGCAGTGGACAGTTTTGACCCAGTTGAGGATGGCAGGGATTGCCCAAATAGCCAGAGGAACAAAGATTCCCAAAGCAATAATCCAGCCCAAGCCGGAACTATCATAATACCCCATTAATTCATGCTCCATATAGCGCCGTTTATGATAGATGAAGCTGGTTTACATAAAAATTGTGCTAAATTGTCTGAATATCGGGCGTTTTTACCTGTTTTAGGCTCTGAGTTCGTGCCTTTGCCCGCCGCTCGTTTTAAGCGGGGGGGGGGGGGTAAATATAAGATAGGCTTTGTTTCCCGCGGCGCTAAGAGGATGCGCCGTAGTGTCTGCCTGATGTCTGCCAATCATTGTCATGTTTACAGAATAGCAAAACGGCGGGGGGATGTCAAGGGGCCGCGATGTATCACCCAAAATATAAGTAAATGTAACCATTCAGCCAATAACAGCGATTTTCTTTCCGCTTACATCGGTGATAACAGCGTTAATCCCGTAAACATCAAATATTGTTTCTTTTGTTATGATTGACGCGTCACCATACCGGTAGATAATACCTTCTTTAATAAATACAAATTTATCACAGTAACGTAACGCGAGATTCAAATCGTGAATGACAATAAGAGTGCTGATATTTCTTTCCCGCGCCATTCGCCGTACCAGGGACAGCATCTCGTACTGGTTCTTTGGGTCAAGATTACTCGTTGGTTCGTCAAGGAGCAATAATTCAGGCTGCTGGACAAACGCTCTCGCCAGCATGACTTTTTGCAGTTCGCCTCCGGAAAGTTCGTTTATATATCTCAGCTTAAACTTTGTCAGCCCTACCTGTTCTATCATCGAGTCACAAATATCAATGTCCGTCTGTGATAACGACCATTTAATATAAGGCTTTCTTCCCAATAATACGCAGTCAAAAACGGTCATTTGGCTTAGCTCGTTCTTTTGCGCCACATAGGATATACGGCGCGCCGTTTCCAGCCGTCCCATTTTCAGCACATCCTGGTTATCAATATAAATTTCACCCGTTTTGGGTGTCCGGATCTTGTTCAGGCAGGTAATAAGTGTGCTCTTGCCGGCCCCGTTATTCCCCAGAATTCCAACACATTCGCCGGATTGAACATTAAAACTGATGTCTTTCAAAACTTCATTTTTGTAATAAGAAAAAGAAATATTTTTGATTTGTATCATTTGATATTTCCTTTTTTGATAATCATATATAAAAACAGCGGGGCTCCAAGGAAAGAAGTCAACGCCCCAATAGGCAAAACAGTGGGCGCAACCAGCATTCGGGAAGCTATATCCGCGGCAATCATAAGTATGGCGCCCGAAATGGCGGAACAGGGGATCAGAAAGCGATGGTCATTTCCGACAAACCGGCGGGTTATATGCGGCGCTATTAATCCGATAAAATTGATGCAGCCCACAAAAGCGACCGACACGGCAGATACCAGTGAACAAACAAGCATACTGATTAGTATCAGGGAATCGACGGGCACGCCCAAACTTTTTGCCGTGGGCGTACCGCTTTCCATAGCGTTATAATTCCAGCGGTTAAAAATAAAATACAAAAACGCCAGGCTGCTGAATAAGAAAATCAAGGCGATTTCCCTCCAACCGGCGCGTCCCAGACTACCGAAAGTCCAGTAGACAACGGTAGATATCAGCACATCATCGGCAAAATACTGAATGAGCGTTGTAGCGCCGGTAAAGAGCGAACTAAGGGCAACTCCGGCCAGTATCATGGTAGAGGGCGTAACATTGCCGAT
>JAISCO010000427.1 GCA_031265535.1 Spirochaetaceae bacterium
GTAAACAGTCCTGTTATGCGCAGTTTTGCCGTACATTATATCCTTATTAAATTGATACTTATTCTTTTACTATAACTATTTACAACCGTTTTTAATTTTTGAAAATTTCCGGGTATCCCGCCGGTATAATTTGTCATTCCAACTGGTTCCCGAGGCCTAAAGAAAAATGAATCCAATTTTCCATTGTTGTTTTCATCTTGATATACTGCAACTACATATTCTCCTTCCGGTAAATTTATATTATAACTTATTCTATTATCTATACTTTCTAGCCAAAATGAAATATACGGCTCTTTTTTCTTGAAGTGATTTTCATTTGAAAAAACAGCAACCGCCACCCGTCCGCCGTTAATTATTACACCATTTATTTCAATAGTTACGGAAATAGTTTCGGGGAAAATGTTCCATGTTAATAACAGAAAAATACCAAAAAATGTTATTATCCTGTTATTCATTTTTTTCCTTTTATAAATAATATTCTTGGAGTCTTTTTCATGTATTCAGTGTATATTTGACCGTATTTTTCTATACAATATTTTTCCTGCATAAAAAACATGGGGTATGATGATATAATGTTTATAACGGTTAATATCCATAACCATAAATTGTTTGCGATGATACCAACACCTATGCCCATTATAAAACCCATCACCTGCATCGGATTGCGGGATATTTTATACAATCCCCAGGTAATTGCCTCGTCCGTTTTTACTCTGGAAAATTGCCACATTGCAACGGTTGCCAGAACCAGTCCAATAATATATACAACATTACCAGTGATAATAAGATAAATATTAGCATAAAATGGAATAAATAGTGAGAAAACCATTATTATATTCCGTGATACAAGACTTATCAAAGCCGAAGCCTTATCCAAAAAGGATCCTTGTATTGTAAATGTAAGGATTTTTTGGCGTTTTTCCTTCGGCATAAACTTCATTACGGCAAATGTTGTCAATCCATAGGCGAGAAAATACCAAAATATATTTTTGAGACTTAAATACTGCATAATTTTTTCCACAACGTTTGCCTCCATTGACTTCAGTAAATCGTATTTTCAAAAAAGTGTCAATCCTCTTTTGTATTTTTTTAAAAAAATCTTAGGCAAACTTGCGTATAACGTTCCGGCTGTTTACGACGTTTTGGCGGCCCGAATAAGCAAATGCGTAGCATTTGCAGGGCCGACAAAATGTGCCGGAGCAACGGCGTGGGAATGGAGCGAAGCGGAATGACCTAGCAAAACCGGAGGCCGTGCTGCCGACTGGCGGCAAAGCGTAAACAGTCCTGTTATGCGATGTTTTTTGCGCTATCTAACTTGCAGAATTCTTGACATCAAGACATAGCAACAAAAAACCTGTTACGAAGCGGTACGCCATGGACGGTGGACCGTGCTTTATTGACATATTATAGAATTTATTTTAAATCTTCTATTACAAGTGTCGTTAAATCATCATCGGTTATATCATTGTCTACAGCTAACCTATTTGCCTGATTTTTTATGACCGTTTCAAATAAATTCCTTACTTCACGAGCATTTGCAAAATTTTCTTTTTTTGTTTTCAAGGTATTTGTAAAAAATCTTCTTAAATGACTTTTTGCATCTTCTGCAGTTTTATAATTATATTTATTGCATAAATTCATGAAAATATCATATAATTCTTCTGCCGTATAGTCTTCAAAATGAATGAATGTATTAAAACGCGATTCAAGTCCAGGATTAGATTTTAAAAATTGTTTCATAAGATCAGGATAGCCAGCAACAATTACAATAAAATCGTCTCTATGATCTTCCATTACTTTTAATAAAGTATCAACAGACTCTTTTCCATAATCTGAATCAGTATCATTTGAAGTTAATGAATAAGCCTCATCTATAAAAAGTATTCCACCTAATGCTTTTTGAATAACTTCTGATGTTTTTATCGCAGTTTGGCCGACATATCCTGCTACAAGCCCTGATCGATCTACTTCAACAATATGTCCTTTTGACAAAACACCTAAAGCACAATAAATTTCCCCTAAAATACGCGCCACTGTTGTTTTCCCGGTTCCAGGATTTCCTGAAAAAACAAGGTGTAAAGACAAAGAGGCTTGTTGCAAACCTTTTCGTTCCCGAATGTTTTTTATTTTTATTAAATTTACAATGGTATTAATTTCATCTTTTACACGTTTAAGACCTACTAATTCGTTAAGTTTCTGAAAAATAATTTCAAGAGATTTATTATTCTTTTGATTTTCATGGGTTTCTTTTCTATTTTGGTTATCTGTAGAAGTTTCTATTGTTTCTGTCACCTCTATTAAACCAAAAGATTGATGTAATTGAAAGATATATTGCCCAATTACCTCCTTCGCATCTATAAAATACGATTTACGCATTTCGTTTTTCTTTCCTGTGATATTAACAAAGTCTAACCCTAATTCTATGAAAACGACGGCTATTCCTTCGGAAAAAAGCGCCATTCCTTTTGATTTCAAGTATCTATAATTATTCTTATCAAAGAAAAGCAGAATATTAAAAGACAAGGGTAATTCAAATTGTCTGTCGTTATCATATACTTTTTCTAGTGTGTTATTATGCACGTATTTATACATATCCAAATAGGAATAAAACATTTCTTCTGTTAAAGCTGTATTCATAAGAAAAGTATTATTTTCTGAAGCAAATGGTTGTAAGCAAATTAATAATTGGCGAAGAAAAACAGTTTCATTGTGTGAAAAGTTTTTAATATTTTCTCCGCATCCAACAAGATAAATAACAAAATCAATAATATCATTGACAACCGTGTCTTGTAGATCAAATCCTTCATTGCCATTTGTTAAGTTTTCGAAAATATCATCAGGTATTGTATTGTAAATATTTTTTCCATACCTACCGATCCTATTAAAAAAATTAATTATTAAGTCAATTACTTCTTCTCTCATACCTTTTGCCCTCCTTACGAAACGGCGGCATGGACGCCGCTGTGCCCGAACCGTTTCAGATTTTTTCTTGCATCCTTCACATAATATCATATACATCAATGTTACACAAGTCCTAGCGCAAAAAATTGCACATAACTGGAATATAAACACCGTTGTGTCATTTATAGCGCATCCTCGCCCAGCCCTGACCGGAGCCCCCGCTCCACTGCGATGGGCCCCCGCTAACCATAAGTGGTATCCTACTTTAATGCTGAGTGGGATACCATTCTAGTTTTGAACGGTCAGTTTGAAGGCGGACCGTAGCGTCCGGCGGGTTTTCAGTATGGCCCATTGCCCTTCGCCGAGCTTGGGGTAACGATTACTAAGCCGTAATCGCTTCCCAACGTAAGGCCGACGGGGACAATCACTTTGAGCGTATTGGGCTCGTTGACGGCGATGATCTCCGCACGGGTGGCCGGACCCGGGCCGTCGAACCAGAGGCCAATGACGGCTTGCTGCGCGGCTTCCCTTTCGATCTTGAGGCCGTAGCCGTGGACCGTGAGCAGGTTCCCGATGGTCATCACTTCGTTCACGAGACCGGTCTTCTCGTCCAGCGCCTCGGCGATGAAGCCGTCGGTATCGTCAATACCGTCAATTTGCACCTTGACCCGGTCCTTGATGTACTCGCGGAGCGCGGCGGCTATCTGCATACGGAGTTCCAGATGGAGGCCCGGGGCAAGGCTGGTCTCCACGCCTCGTACTCGCCGGGCAGACGGAGCCATGTGTTGAACAGCGGGGTTTTGATTTTGTAGCCGTCGGCGGCGAGATAGTAGATGAGTTCGCAGGCGGCGGCGAAGCCTTCCTCGATGACTTTGGGGTCGGTTTCGATGTTGTAGACTTCCGCTTTGCTGGCGATGCCGTGGATGTCCAGTTCCGGCTGGAACACGGCCCGCAGGTTGTAAGGTTTCTTCGCGTTGGGCAGCCAGGCGTGAACAAACTTTCCCAGAACCTTGTGAATAATGTCTTTGACTTTGAAATTTATTGACATAATTGATTATCCTATGAATAATGCGTTATTATATGCTTGTTTTCTTTTCTTTGGCAAGTAGCCGGATAGATATATAAGAGATAAAAGATCCACTGATTACGCTGATTACACTAATTTCTCTGGTTATGATAAACGTAATCTGCGTTAATCTATGTAATCAGTGGACATTATGAATACGTTCACCCTGTAGGGATGCTGATGGTTCGTGCGTAAGGGATTGGCGAAGCGCGGACGAATTTTCAGGAAGCGATGCCGGCGCAAAGCGCGGCGGTCCAGCCGCCCTGGACCCGGAACGAACCGAAACCCGCGAAAAGCGAACCGCGCGCGGTGAAGATTGAAAACCTGTATTTGCAGTCGGACGACACCCTTGACCTTCTGAATTTTGTAAGACAGCTTGAACACGCCGTTTTACAGCCGGTGGAGATTGCAATATGAGGCTTCCCGATTTTTCGTTTCCCAGCGGCACGCTGCCCGCGATACTTGGCCGGGCCGCCGAATTCAACGCGTGGATCAAGCGGGTGGCGGCGGAAAACTTCGTCAAGGTCGGCGTTTCCGGCGAAGGCGAGCCGCGCTATCTGCCGGGCATTCTGGACAGCATAGAAATCAACGACGCGCTTCTGGTTGACGACGCGGGGACCGAAGGCGGGTCCGGCACGGTAAAGATAATTTCCGGCTGGGCGGACGCGGATGTTACCGTAACGCTTTTGCTGATTGACATTCCGAAAACCGCAAACGAGACGGTAACGCCGCATGTCACGCGGTTTGACTGCCTGAAAGAAATAGCGGGCGCTTTCAAACAAATGAAGGACGGCAAACCGAGAGTTTTCGCGATACAGCATCCGCATATTGCCGCGTGGGGAACGCGGGAGTTTGTTTTCAACAGCCTTAAATCAAGCGAGTCGCGCGGCAAGCGGATAATAACCTGTACGCTTGAGTTTGACGAATTCGACAGCGCGATTGGGAAAAGCCAAGACCGGCAACTGGGCGCGGCGGCCGGCGCCGCCCTTGTTACATCGGAAAATCCCGTGGTGGCGGACGACACGCGGCGCGGGCTTGGGAAACTGGAGGCGGACTGTGCAAAATACTGAAATGCTGCGGCATCCGGTTCTTGAAGTTTCCATCGGCGGGACTGCTGTCGACAAACGCCCGTCCGAATTCCGCCTTATGACACAGGCCGGATTTCATTCCGTGGCCGCCCGTCTGCGGTATCCCGCCGATTCCGGTATCGGCAAAGCCGGGGACGAAATAACGGTATCGCTCGCGCAGGATAACAACAGCGGACTGTATTTTACCGGAACGGTTTATTCCGCAAATACTCGCGGGGCGTACCGTGAACTGCTCTTAACTGACAGCTATAAAAAATTATGCGATACCAATTTTGCCGCCGCCTACCGGAAAGAAAAAGCGGCGGCAATTTTAGACGATATTTTAGGCGCGGCGGGAATAACGGAAAAATCGGTAACCTGCCCCGGCGTCGAACTGGCGCGGTTTTCAACTCCCGCCATACCCGCAAGAATGTGTATTGATTTGCT
>JAISCO010000011.1 GCA_031265535.1 Spirochaetaceae bacterium
TTGGCGGTATATGAGGCGGCTTCCTGTACAATGCCAATTTATCTGTTTTTTACCTTTGAAATGCCTGAAAACAGGTATCGTGAACTTACATGAAAATCTGTCAACCTATTTCAGGACGACACAGGAAAAGGTAACTTCTGACTTTTTACTTCTTCCCTCTTACTTCTTAACAAAGGGGGGAAGCGCATCAATCATAAACCGTTAAATTTTTGAGGCAATATGATGAACTTTTTTGACGCTGCTCCCCCCGCCCATTAACAATGAACAGTGGGTTAGTGGACAGAGCAGCAGTTAGGCAGCAACAGTTTTACTTTTAGCGCTAAAAGTAAAACTGCTGCTCTTCTCAAATTTCCGCTTGACAAAAGCGGATTCTTTTAGATATAATGTCAATATGAATTTCGGGGATAAAAATCTGATGTTTTGCGGCATACCCGGCCGCCGCGTAAAAGTTTTACGCTATGATGTAAAATCATTACACCATAGCGTAAGCTTAGTGAATTTCACGCTTTCGCAAATGAAAATCTCTCAATCCCCCCCCCCCCCCGTTCATTCTCTCTTTTAAATAGCTTAAAACAAACAGTTAGTATATATAAATCTCCGGCGGCTGATGCCGCGGCGTCAGTCCGCATAAACATAACAATTCCGGTTGTTTCCAGTCTTTTAGGCATAAACATACAAAAATCCGGCGCTTCCGGCGCTAATTGCGGGAGGCGTGGAATGACATAAATACATAAAAAACAACAAATGAAATTTAAAAAATAATGATGAACCTCTTCGCGGTTCGTTACGCGGAGGAATTTTTAATTGTGGGAAATCTAGTAGATCCCACTACGGAGGAGATAAATAACATAAAATCTGGACCGGTTCAAAGTGCGCGGCGGGTTCCGGATTTGTGAAATTCAATGTTTATCTCTTAAAAACTATATTCCATAGTAAAGGAGCAAATTATGGAAAAGAAAAATTTTGTTCGGTTGGGAATGTTGGCGATTATGTTGACATTGGGATTGGCGGTTATGGGCTGCAAGACAACAAGTTCTATTGGCGGCACTGTGGATGATCATGGACTTTTTTCGAGCGCCGACGCAGCGTCCAGCGGCGGCGATGTAATAGCATCGTATGGGGTTATTCTGGGGCTTGTTGACTCCGGTTACGAATCTTATGTCGCTAGTGTCAAGGCGGCCGAAGCTGCCGGTAAAACGGTTACATCAGTAACAACACAGTATCTAGGTTTTTATACCAAAGTTGTGGCATACGCACAGTAAACGAGATCAGGAGTTTTAACCTTTTTGTTAAAAACGCCGCCGCGCCGGGTTCCGTTTTGGCCGGGCCGTCCGTTGTGTTCACGTGTTAAAACTCCGCCGCATTCTCCCGCCAACCGAGCGGCTGAGAATGCGGCAGGCGGGCTTTCAGCCCGCCTTTCCCACTTAAATCGCCTCCGCAGGGCACGCCCTGCGGAGGCGATTTTAATTTAATTCGGGATTGCCGGATAGCGCTCATTTCCAGACAAACCAGATAAAGGCCGCGGAAATTCCGGTCGTAAGCAGCGTAAAGGGAAGCCCTATTTTGAGCCATTGCAGGAACGACAGCTTAACGCCCTGTTTGCGGAGTATCCCGACAGAAACCACATTTGCCGATGCGCCAAAGGGGGTAAGGTTGCCGCCCATGCAGGAACCGATAAGGAGGGCGAACATATACAGTTCCGGCTGTAACGAAAGGCCTCCGGCGAGTTGCGCGGCAACAGGCAGCATAACGATAATATACGGCACATTGTCCACAAAACCGGAAATCAGCGTGGAAACGGCAACTATAAGGAAGAAGCCCAAAAACACGTTGTTTCCCACCAGCCGGGACAGAACGCCGGCGAAATCCTGCAAAAGGCCGACTGCGGAAATGGCCCCTACCGCAACAAAAATGCCGACAAGGAACATTGCGGTGTCCCAGTCAAGGCCTTTTATCAGCTCAAACGTCTTCTCCGCACTTTCTTTGCGGACAACACGGTACCATAAGATGCCGATAACGGCAAGAATAACTACCACAAGCCCTGACGCGAGAGTTAGGCCGTTGTATATAAACGACGCGGCGGCAAGGCCCACTATCATCAAAATAAGGAGCCAAGACGGAACCATGGAAAGGATAGTTTCTTTTTCTACGACGGCTTTTTTCCCTCCGTCCTTAGCAAAGAGCCGGTGAAAAAACAGAACCCCCGTGAGCATTCCGACCTGTACCGCAAAGAAAATGGACAGACGTCCATGGTATACAAAAAAGTCGTTAAAACCGTAATTTGCGTAATCGGCGAAAATCATTGAAGGCGGGTCGCCCACAAGGGTAGCCGTTCCCTGGAGGTTTGCCATGACCGCAAGGCCCACCATAAAGTGAGCGGGGCTGATTTTCAGCTTGCCGCACAGGGCAAGGGCGATCGGCGCCATAACAAGAACCGTGGCGACATTTTCCACAAACGCGCTGATGAGTCCGGTCATCACAAGAATAAGCAGCATGGCGATACCCGCGTTGGGGCTGCGGCTGATGAGGGAATCGGCGATAACGGCGGGGACGCGGGAATAAATAAAAAGCTCGGCTATTACAAGGCTGCCCACAAAAATCATCAGAACTTCCCAGTTGATAAGTTCCGTTCCGGCTTCTTTAATAAGGCCTAAGAAACTGTCTTCCGAGACAAAGGCCCGCACGATAAGCATGATGATCGCCGCCCCGCAGGCGCTCCATGATTTTTTGTCCGGAAAAATCACGATAAGCGTGTACATAATTACCGCGAGACCAAGTACAATCCATTTAGCAGTCATAACAAAACTCCTCTTTAAATATAGTATATAGTTTTCAAATATAGTTTTCGATATAGTTTTCGTAGTTTGATCTTTTTTAAAAATCTTAATTAAGACATAAACCTAATTTTATCAGTTAAGATATATGCTCAATTAATATTTTTATTCCGATCAGGATAAGGACAGTTCCTCCCGCAAACTCTGCTTTTGATTTAAATTTTGTACCAAATATATTGCCTATTTTTACACCGCACACGGATATAAAAAAGGTTGTTACCCCTGTTATTAATACGGCCTTAAAAATATTTATTTCAAAAAAAGCAAAAGTTATACCGACAGCCAACGCGTCAATGCTGGTCGCTATCGCTAAAACCAGCATTTTTACAAATCCAAATGCATCGGACTGTTTTTTTTCATCATTTTCCTTTGAAAAACTTTCTTTTATCATTTTTCCGCCAATGAAGCCAAGCAAAACAAAAGCAATCCAATGGTCCGCGTTCTGAATTTTATTCGCAAAATAATTACCGGCAAAATATCCTATTGCCGGCATAAGCGCCTGAAATCCCCCAAAATATATACCGGGGATTATCAATTCCTTCACTTTGGGCTTTGTTACCGATAAACCCAGACTAATTGATACCGCAAATGCGTCCATTGATAACCCAACGGCGATTAAAACAATCTCAAAAAACCCCATAAACCCCTCTTTTAAGGCAAAAAAAAGACTTTTAACACAATCTCTCCCTGCTTAAGGAAAAACCATGTTAAAAGTCTCGTTACCCGCACGGGTTCAAAGCCAGGCAGACATATCTGCCGGTATGTTGACTTTGAAACGCAACTACTCCCTCTCAACATATTTATATTAGCCGGATTCTTCCTGTTTAGTCAAGTAATTTTACAGAAATTAAACCCGCTGGCGGGCGCTGACGGGCGCGTATGCCAAACGCCCTTTTCGGACTGAAAGCACGGAGTAAAGGACACTCACGGTATGTTAGCGCGGAGCGCATGTAACCCCGCTGACTGTTGCGTATGCCAATTGCCGTTTTCAGACTGAAGGCACGGAGTAAACCCCGCTTTCGGTATGCTAACGCGGAGCGTATGAGAAACCCGCTGGCGGGTGGCGGGGCGTTTACAAAACTCTTCATCTGCATTATAGTCGCATTATGTCAAGAAAACTTAATGCCTTATACCTTTTTATGTTTCTTGCGGCGTTGATAAGCGCTTGCGATGGACCTTATGGATGCTGTTGACGACCATGCGGACGGCGGTGGTTCGCGGACGCCCGGTATCAAATCCAAACCGGTAGACCCTTATATACCCCAAACCACTTATGGCGGGCGTTTTCAAAAATAGATGGAAAAGCAGTTCGATGCCTTTGACAAGATGCTTGATACCGTTACCCTATATTACGATGAGACATACATAAAATCATTGTACAAAGACAAGGAAGCGCTCGCTCTGGAAGATTTTTCCACTTATTTTGACGCTTCAAAAACCAGAACCATTACCGATCAGTACGGCAACGAGTACACAACCACGCATAGAATTGACTGAAGCCGCGCAGGTATTCCTTGGCGAATTAAGCCTGCTTAAACCGGATATGGGCGTATTCACACAAATGGACGGCGTTACATACGACAACGGGAACCTGATGATACCGGAACTCGACATGATAATTAACACGGACAGCATGTACGGCATCCTGACGCTGGAGTTACAAGCGGCTGAACTGTCCGGCGCGGACATGAAAGCGTTTACAGACGACATGAACGCGGTTACGGATAATTATCTGGCCCAGCTTGCGAACAATGAAACCTTTACGGCGGCGGCGGCAAGCGGATCCCTTTTTGAGATTAACAAGGGGGTATACAAAACAAGCACCCCGATATACGGCGGCGGCCGGGTATACTATTCGTGGGGCGACTTTGGGCTTAATAATATAGAATCGGCACACAAGGCGGCGCTTCAGGAAGCGATGGCGGAATGGGAAAACGCGGTAGACGATGTTGGCGGCGACATAGATTTCATCAACAAAACCAATGACGTGTTTCATCAGGCATTCGCCGTAAATAGGATTGACAAAACTGCGTGTAATGATCTCGGCCAATCTGCCCGGAAGTACTACGGGACTGGCGATTTGGGGCGGATTGCCGGGCAGGGCGCATCTGACGCTGGATTCAGGCTTACGGAATACTGCGGATTTTCAATTCGGTCTTTACCGTACCGCCCGTCATGAACTGGGTCATGTACTGGGTTTGCACCACGAACAACAGCGCTGGGACAGGGACGACTATATAACCGTACCAAATAAAAACAGCAATTTACTTGACAGGCTTGACGGCATGATTAACTTAGAGAAGCTGCAAGAATTCCCCATAATATCGCTGCCGATACTCAAATTTAAAATTGTCAGCTTTGGAAGCGGATGGTTTAAAATCTATCTGCCTGTACCATATTTTGAATGGGTCGCTGTAGAACTCGCGCTCGAGATATTCAGGCTGGCGGACGAATATGGCGGTTTCGATTACAACTCCATAATGCTGTATAACGGTACCGGCTTTAATATGAAACGTAACTTTACAGGCGTTAAATACGAATGGGAAAACGGTATAGGAAGTTCTGTACTGACAACGCCGGAAAGCTACAAAGAAGGCAAAGGGGTTCCGATTAATGTTAAAGTAACAGGAAAAGATGCCCGAACGGTAAAACAATTGTATGCCAGCAAATGGTGGCCGTGGTAAGGCGGACGGAGGCGTAGTATGAAAATGTTAAAATTGTTGGCAGTTATTGCCGCATCTTTTATAATTAACGCTTGTCCTTTGGATTATGGTTACGGCGCAAGCGGCGTGTGGCTGCGTGTTGAAAATAAAACCAATATGTCTTTTTATTTAGATGCCGGCTATATGAGTATTTCCGGGCGAGTCTATGCGAAGCAAGCGTGTAAGTTAGCCACTGGTTATGACGGTTCAATTCCGGATCTAACATTCAAGGGCGATATTGGCTTCTATCATATTATTGATGATGGCGACTTTAATAACAGCGAAAAAAAACTTATTAAACGTATAAGCAACGCGGCTTCTGTTGTTACCCTTATAGAGGACAACAGAGATGACAAAGATTTTGGCACTGTTGGGTATAAAATTATTGTTACCAACGAAATGCTTGGAATTACAGCAAACACCGGCGGTGTACAAGTTGAATACGAAGATAACGCCGGCGGTGAAGATGATGCGGAAACACCGGAAAGCGGCGCTGAAAATGGAGGCGAAGTATGAAACCCGTTCAATTTACAACATTAATTACAATGGCGGTAACTATTGTAATATTACAATTATCTTGCGAAATACCGGTTCAGACCCCGGCAAATGAAAAGTCCGTTCCTGTTGAACAGTCTGAAAATACACTCGCCGCCGTACACAGCGCCGCTGAAACACTCTACACTTTTAAAGGCTATGTAAAAAAAAGCGACGCCGGATTTGCCGAAGGAGCGTTAGTAAGGCTGCTAAATAGCGGCGAAATTACCGGTTCCGATACATCGGCGTCAAACGGCTTGTTTACCATTACCGCTGTTCCGCCCGGCGTCTACACGCTTCATATTTCACTCGAATATTACGATGATTCTTATGTTACGGTTACCGTTCCATCTTACAACAATCTGACATACATACTTGTTCAGGGTAAATATCCGGAGGGAAGCCCCCAAAATGACGCGGATATTATCAAAAAATACAGCGTCAGCGGAGTAATATCTTTGGAGGAGGGCGGCTACGCGTCCGGCGCATCCATTCAATTATACAAAGGGAGCGCGTTATACGGCAGCACGACTACTACAAATGTAGGCGGCGCCTACACCATTTATGATATTATAAACGGAACTTATACAATTCGCGCCGCGCTTGCCGGTTACAATTCACTGAAAATTAAAAATATCGTTGTACATAATGAAAATTTAACAAAGCAAAACGGCGCTGTTGTAAAAACATATTCGGTGGGCAGCCACGGTCCGGCCGGCGGGTGGATTGTATATGCGGGAGATGAATATGATTATGAATATTATGGATTCTATTATATTGAAATAGCGCCGGAAGATGTCTCGAAAGAATCTGACGGCAAAGCCATTTTTGGCAGCCATAAATATCCCGACGTTTATTTGTGGTGCTGGTGGGAATCAATTGAACTTACAAAATACATCATGAGCGAGTACGAGAAATCAAAATCAGGAGATATTATCGAAACCGGCATTGCCGCCGATTATTGCGTAAATTACAAGTTGAACGGCTATAACGATTGGGTGCTGCCAACGTCAGATGTTTTTTGGCTAATAAAAGACTCTGAAAATTATAATAACTATAATTTTAAATTGAATGAACAGTATTGGTGTTCCAATACCGCAGAGTGGATTTCAACATACAAGAATAACGAAACCTACAAACTTGGTTTCACAAAATTCAGATTTGAACCTGAACTGCCAACAAGTATGACACATTACAACGGAAATATTGATTATTCGGGGTATTTCGCTACTACAAACAGCAATGAACGGCATTATGTCCGCCCGGTCCGTTTTTTTTGATTCTGTAATAGACTTGTTCGGAAACTTCAGTTTCCGCAAGCCGCTGCTCGGTTACAAGCTATAAGAACGATGATAATAACATAACCTTTTCTATCCTTGTCGGCGGTTTTATCAGCAATTTTACTTTTATGAAACTTATGGTAAAAAGGAGAAATGAGCAGTTAGCAAATTAGCAATTAACAATTAGTAGTGAGTAATTAACAGTTAGCAATGAACAATGAGGAGAGATGAGGCACGGAGTGAAGGCCATTTTGGGTATGTTAGCGCGGAGCGCAGGTAAACCGGCCTTGACAGAGGAATGAGCAATTAGCAATGAGGAGTGAGGAGTGAGCTGCCAGTTGCGTATGCCAAACGCCCTTTTCGGACTGAAAGCACGGAGTAAAGGACACTCACGGTATGTTAGCGCGGAGCGCATGTAACCCCGCTGGCGGGTTTACGCAGGGGGGAATTTTCGATATAGTACAATACTGGAGGAAAGAATATGCGTTTAATTACAAGGTCTGATTTTGACGGCTTGGCTTGCGGAGCATTGCTGGAAGCCGTTGGGCTTGTTGACGATTGGCTGTTTGTACACCCAAAAGACATTCAAGACGGCTTAATTGACGCTACAAAAAACGACATTGTAGCGAATGTTCCGTACATAAAAGGCTGCGCATTATGGTTTGACCACCATTCAAGCGAGCAGGAACGGCTCGGTTCCAATATCAAGTTTGAGGGAGTTTCCAGGCCGGCTCCAAGCTGCACGCGTGTTATATACGAATACTATGGCGGGGACGCCAAATTGGGCAAGTTTGCCGAAATGGTAAAATATGTCGATAAACTGGATTCGGCAAATCTTACGATTGACGAAATTATGCATCCCACAGGCTGGGTACTGCTTGGCTTTATCGCGGACCCGCGCACGGGTTTAGGCCGTTTCAGGGATTTTACCATCAGTAACTTTGACTTGATGAAAAAACTGGCGAATGCCACGCTTGATAAACCCATCGCCGAGATACTGGCGATGCCGGACGTTAAAGAGCGGATAGAGGTTTATTTTGAGCAGAACGATATGTTTATCAAGATGATAAAAGACCGCGCAAAAATTGATGGGAATGTTTTAATCGTTGATCTGCGCGGTATTGAAACCATACATGCCGGAAACCGTTTTATCATCTATACACTGTTCCCGGAGCAAAATATCTCTGTTTGGGTGGTGGACGGCAAAAAAAATGTAAACTGTGTTATTACGGTTGGCTATAGCGTAATAAACAAAACGGCAAAGGTTGATGTCGGCAGTCTGATGCTCAAGTATGGCGGCGGGGGGCATCATCAGGTAGGCGCCTGCCAGACGGCTTACGATGATACCGATCGTATTATAAATAAGATTATCGCGGAACTGCACTGACATTTCACTGCGCTGACATTTCATGTGTCAAGACACTCCGGCTGCCGCTTTAACGCGGCAGCCGTGTTTCTCTTCTAAATCTTCATAAATTTTCTTAATTTCTTTCGGATATTGGCTCAATACACAATAGCCAGGTTATTTAAGTTTCTTTCTTAATTTCTTACGGTTATTGCGTGCGGCTTTTTTTTCTTCGGGATTCTTTCCCGCGGGCGCTTCGGCGGACCCGGCCGGATAGAATATTACCGGCTTTTTGCCGGGCAGATGTGAAAATAAAAGCATCATAAAAACAGCAAGCAGTATCATTCCCGCTGAAAAAATCTGCCCGGTAGAAAAACTGGTAAGCGGGTGCGCAAGCGCAAGCGGCATTTCGTTGGGGACAAGCTCCAGCCGGTAGCCTAAATCGCTGTCAGGCTCGCGGAAGTATTCAATGATAAAGCGTACTATGCCGTAGCCTAAAATATACAGCGCGGTGATAAAACCTTTGAACGGTTTTTTGTTTCGTAATGACCAGCAGATAAGCCACAGAAATATGCCTTCAAAAAACGCTTCAAAAAGCTGGGTAGGATAGCGCGGAAGATTTACCATAGGCGATATACCGGACGCGCTTTGCGGAATTTGTATGCCGGTTTTTTCCGCGGCTTCCCGTACCCATGCTATGTTGGGTGAAAAACGTTCCGCATTGGGAAATATCATGCCAAATCTCCCTGTTGTAACCCGGCCGTACAATTCTCCGTTTATGAAATTTCCTATTCTGCCGAAGGTATAGCCGAGCGGTATGGACGCGCAGAACATATCTCCGATCTCCCGCGCGTCATAACGGTTGATGACGCACCATAAAAGAGAGCCCAGCAAGCCGCCTATAAAACCACCGTGGTAGCTCATGCCCTGCAAACCGGTAAAGTGTCCGTTGCGGAACGGCCAAAAAACCAGCCAAGGCTGCCTGATATAAATATCACTTGTTTCATACACAAGAGTCGCAAATAAACGCGCCCCCAAAAGCAGTCCAAGGATCGACCAAAAAAACAGGCTGGAAACCTGATCTTCCGTCATAGGGAAGTTTCTCTCGCGTACTTGTCTGCGGTATACGATAAATGCGGCGGCAAACGCGACAATATACATCAAGCCATACCAGCGTACCGGAAGCCCGGGTATTATCTCCGGTTTAAGCCACTCTGGAAATTTAACGGCCAGCGGCATAAATTTCATACACAATCCTTAATAGAGCGGTCCGAAAACCGGCTCTTATAACAGCAGTTTTACTTTTAGCGCTAAAAGTAAAACTGCCGCCTAACTGTTGCTCTGTCCACTATCCGCCTGTTAATGGGCGGGGGTAGCACAAAACAGTGCGGTGCACTGTTTTGCCTGACGTTTTGCCGCCTGCTTTACCCCATAAGAAAGGACAAGACCGCAAAAGCAAAACCTTTGTAGCGAGGGGTCGGCAACTACGTTGCCGCGCAGCGACAAAAAATTTATCATAAAAACTTCAAAATTTTAACGGTTTAAGATAAATGCGCTCCCCCTTTTTCAAGTAAAAAGTAAAAGATAAAAAGTTCCCTGCTAACTGCTAATTGTTAATTGCTCATTCCTAATTGCCCTTATAATTTATAGCCTTGATTAACAGCCTTTGATAATTTGTGTTTTAAAAACACATTTTCTTTTTTAATTTTATTTATTTCTATTTGCTGGGTCTTTACAGTTTCAATAAGATCGCTCTGCGACAGCACTCCGGAATGTAACAGTTCTTGGACGTACTCTTTTTTGTTTTCAAAATCAATTTCAGCCTCAACCGCGGCTTCCTGATAGCTGTCGTCAACCGTCGAGATCGCTAATGGCGCCGCATTCTCCGGTAATTGGAGTATTTTGTCCGCTATACGGTAGATCGCCTGCGACAGTACGGAATTTGGTTTATACAGCACGATAGGAAGGCGGGACGCGAGACTCGTGTCTTGAATGTTGTCGCGGTATATCACGCCCAGATGTTCTACTTTAAGTCCCAAATAGGCTTCGCATGACCGGCGTATCTTCATGGCAACTTCGGAATCGCCGGGGGAATCCAGCATATTCAGAATAAGACGCGGCTGGAAATTGTCCATAGACGCCTTGAATTTTTGGTAAGAGGACGGATCGCGCTGTTCTATTTCTTCCAGCATCTTGGGCAGGTAGAGCATTTTTAACCCCGACCCTTCCTTGCGCAGTTGTTCAAGATAGTCATAAGCGGGAGTCCCCTTCTTAAAGGCGCTGTACATAAGGCGGAAAACCGCGTTTTTCAGGAAAACATAGGCGTTCAATGTGGCGGTAACGGCGGGAGAACTGACAATAATCCCTTGTCCGGACAGTAAAAAGAAATCCAAAATGGATTGATGTGTGCCCGCGCCCAGATCAAGTATCAAAATATCCGCGTCAATAGACATCAGGCGGCGGGCAAGCATATTCCGCTGGGATGCTTTAAGGTTTGCCGCCCCCGGAATTTCGGCGTCGCCCGGAATAAAACTCAAATTCGGTATGTCGGTCTTTGCTATAATCGTTGAAAAATCAATCTTGGGATTGTTAAGAAAAGAGCCTATGCTGGCACCCGGTTTTTGATGTCCAATGACAAGATGCAGATTCGAAGCGCCAAGGTCCAAGTCTGCCAGCACAACTTGTTTGCCGGCCTGAGCAAACGCTACCGCCAAATTCGCGGCTGCCAGCGATTTGCCAACCCCCCCCTTCCCGCTCGCAATCGGAATAATCCGCATCAGCCTTACCCTACTTCGGACAGGCGTTCTTGCGGGGATATGATCTCAGTTACGCGCACACCAAAGTTTTCATCAATGACTACGACTTCACCTTTTGCTATCAATTTATGATTCACGAGTATATCTACAGGTTCACCGGCTAGTTTATCAAGCTCTATTATGGTGCCTTCTCCCATCATCAATATTTCTTTTATCAATTTCCTTGTGCGGCCAAGTTCAACAGTCATCTCCATGTAAACATCCATCAAGAGACCGATGTTGCCTTGTTCATGCGCGCCTGTCTGATAATTCAGATTCGGAAATTGAACAGGCTGCATAAAACTGCTTCCCGCCGGAGTGTTCCCGCCATACATGGCGCCGCCGCCCATTGCGCCGGCATTACCCATTGCGCCGCCGCCGCCGCTCATTGCGCCGTTTTGAGCCGCGGCTCCAGCCGGCGGCGTGTTCAAAGCCGCGGCTATAGCCTGCGCGACGGATGGCCCAAATATCTCCCAAATCTTTTGCGGAACGCCATCGCCCATGTCAACGTTATATGCGGCAACGACAAAATTACCGGAAGGCATGGCTACGGCCGCCTTGGGGATGTTTACCGCCTCCGGAGAAGCCGAAGCTATGGATTTGTTACCGGTTTTACCGGATAAAGCCGTTATCTCTGTGCCGGACATCTGCGAAACAGATTCCGCTATAACGGACATTGCCATTTCATCAAGTGTGATGTTTTCTTCTTTGTTCATTAGACTGGCAATGCTTTTAGCGGTATCTTCTGTCATTACAAACAAATGCTCGCCCGGAAAACCGGCGGTAAAATCAATTTTTACAGAAGTTACAATATCCGGAATTTCGTTCAAAAAAGCATCGCGGCTTGTTTCAAAAACGGAAGGGCCGGAAAAGTTTACCGTCCCACCGGTCATCATGGAAATTACGTTTGATTGAGACGCGATTGTAGTTTTAAGGAAACTCTCAATGACGGCTGTTTCGTTTGAGTTGCCACCGCCGCCGCCGCTGCCCGCACCGCCTTCCCCGCCGCTTCTGCCGGAAAGCAGAGCGTCAATCTCAGCTTGAGAAAGAGCGCCATCGCTCATAACAATTCCTCCCCTTCGGAAATAAGCTCTTCAAAGTCGTCCTGTTCAATATCCGCTATTTTTCTTGTAATCTGAACAGCCGCCTTCCTGCCAACCACACCGGGCCGGCAAAGAAACTTTTGTCTGCCGCCTATTGTAATGGCAAATGGATCGCTTACTTTAACATTGTAAAGCCGCACCACATCCCCCGCCCGCAAAGACAGCACGTCGCGTACAGGAACTTGTATGGTTCCAATTTCAGCAACTACATTAACATCGACTTTTACCAATTTTTCTTTAAGGATATTAAGATTCTCAGGGTTTGCCCCCTGTCGGACATTCGAATACCAAAATTGTGCCGATAGTTTGCTTATTATAGGCTCTATCGTAAGGTAGGGTATGCAAAAGTTCATCATTCCCTCAACCTCGCCCACCTTTGTTTCCAATGTTACCAGCACTACCATTTCCGTCGGGGGTACTATCTGGGCAAACTGTGGATTTGTGTCAATTTGTCCTAAGCGTGGACGTAAATCTATCACCTGTGCCCACGCTTCGCGCATATTTCCAAGGATACGCACTATGATGCCTTCCATAACGGATTGTTCAATATCCGTCAATTCGTGCTGCTGTTGCTGCTGCTTCTTTGCGCCTTCATCTTTAGCCCCAAACAGGCGGTTAATTATGGAAAATGTAATGCCAGGGTCTATTTCCAAAACCGCGTTGCCTTTGAGCGGATCCATGTTGATAATCGCAAGGGTTGTAGGCGTGGGCAGAGAGCGAATAAATTCTTCGTAGGTAAGCTGGTCAACCGTAGCTACGTGTACGTGTACCAGTGTCCGCAGATTTGCCGAAAGCGCCGTCGTAGTAAGGCGCGCAAAGGTTTCGTGCATTATCTGCACTGTCCTTATTTGTTCTTTAGAGAATTTATCGGGGCGTTTGAAATCATATATCTTTACTTTGCGGGTATCGGCAATGGGTTTATATTCTTCGGTTTCAAGTCCGCCCGCGCTTATAGAGGTAAGAAGTTGATCTATTTCGTCCTGAGAGAGAACTTCAGTCATATCTTTATTGTCACAAAAATTTACCCCCCCGTCAATCCCCCCATTTGCCATGGAGGCACATGCGCTCCGCGCCGGCATTCCGAAAGCGGCCCTTACTTTGTGCCGTCGGGTACGAAAACGGCGGTTGGCATACGCGCCTGCCAGCGCCCCATCGGCAATTTTACTTTTAGAAAATTTATGGTAAAAAGGAAGGGACAAAGAAGTAAGAGGTAAAAAGGAACAATTAGCACGGATGAAGATTTTTTACCTTTTACTTATTCCTTTTTACTTGAATAACAGCGGGTCTTACATACGCTCCGCGTTAGCGTTTTGCCGCCGCTCGCTGGCGGCGGAACGGCGTTCACCCTGATAGCGGCGTTCAAAGTTTTACCTTTAATCCTATAATTCGTGTTAATTCGCGTAATTTGTGGCTCATATTCTGATTCAGGAGGGGTGCGCTGTTTCCCCGCATCATCGCAAACCGTTGCCTAATAGTCGCGCCCCCCTGTCTACAGCCCGCCTACGGCGGCCATTTGCCATGGAGGCACATGCGCTCCGCGCCGGCATTCCGAAAGCGGCCATTACTTTGTGCCGTCGGGTACGAAAACGGCGGTTGGCATACGCGCCTGCCAGCCATTTGCCATGGAGGCACATGCGCTCCGCGCCGGCATACCCAAAGCGGCATTTACTTTGTGCCGTCGGGTACGAAAACGGCGCTTGGCATACGCGCCTGCCAGCGCCCCATCGGCAATTTTACTTTTAGAAAATTTATGGTAAAAAGGAAGGGATAAAGAAGTAAGAGGTAAAATCAATGAGCAATTATCAATTAACAATTAACAGGGGAAAAAGGAAGCCTAACAAAGTCAATAGAAAAAATGTTTGTGTTGGGGGGGGGGGGGGATTAAATGGCAAGGGCGTAGGGGGAACCCTACGCCCTTGCGCTATGCCTGACGGCTTGTTAGGCGCAATCCGCGCTGTTTTCTAGCAGCCGCATAACTTTTTGAGGGCAGGCTTCTACACAAGCGCCGCAGGAGTTGCATTTACTGTAATCTATGCTGGGAATACCGTTTTCCAGAACAATCGCTTCCGTGGGGCATTTTTTTACACAAACGCCGCATTTGCCGCAGCCTATTTTACAGGTTTTTTTAACCATAGGCTTTATGGCATTGCGGTTGTTACAGAAAGCGAATACGCCTTTCTGCCCCTGAGGAATTAAGCGGATAATTCCCTGCGGACATTCGCCTACACAGACCTTGCAGCCCTTGCATTTATCATCGTCAATAACAGGGATACCGTTTGCGCCCATACTCAAAGCGCCAAACTTGCAAACCGTTACACAATCGCCGAAACCCATGCAGCCCCACGAGCAGAGCTTTGTGCCGCCCGCGCTTATCTTTGCGCCCCGGCACGTTTGAAGGCCGGTGTATACGCCCTTGGGCAAGGCCAACTCGCCGCTGCCCTGACAGGCGGCAACGGCGACAACCGGCTTTACATCGGCGCTGCCGCCGACAAGCGCGGCGCGTTTCTTTGTGGATTCGGCATCGGATACGGTACATTTGTCGGGAGCGGCCTCGTTGGCGGCGACCGCCGCGGCAAAGCCGTCGCAGCCGGGAAAGCCGCACGCGCCGCAATTCGCGCCCGGTAAAGTGTCGCGGATAAGGCCGATCAGTACATCGGTCTCGACATTAAATATTTTTCGGAAGATACCGAGCAGTATGCCCAGTATAAGGGCAAGCACAGCGGCAAAAATAGCGGTTACTAAAATTATGTTCATAAAACCCTCACTTTACCAGGCCGGAAAAGCCCATGAATGCCATGGACATCAGCGCGGCGGACGCAAAAAGTATAGGCGTCCCCTTCAAAAAGCCGGGGATAGGGCTGGTACGGATACGTTTGCGTACCCCCGCAAGCAGAAGCAGCGCCAGCATGAAACCCAGCGCGACGCCCACGGCATAGACAACCGATTCGGCATAGTTGTAGCCAAAGGAAATCGCGTTAAACGTCGCGCCCAGAATGGCGCAGTTTGTCGTTATCAGCGCAAGGTAGATGCCCATAGAACTGTACAAACCCGGAATCATCTTTTTTAGAAAGAATTCAACCAGTTGAACGAGGGCCGCTATCACGAGGATGAACGCCAGGGTCTGCAAAAACACCATATTCAGCGGTACCAGGATGAGCATATATATAGGCCATGTAACCGCCGTCGCTATTACCGTAACAAAAGTTACCGCCGCGCCCATGCCTATCGCCTTGTCCTCGTCGGTGGACATCCCGATAAACGGGCATAGCGCGAGAAAACTCATCAAAACGATGTTGTCAATTAAAAACGCCTTAATAAAAACATTGAATAAATTCATTTAACAGCAACCCTCCTTGTCCCTGTTTATCGGCGTCTTGCTCTGACGCTGCTTGATATAAAGTCCCAGGCTGATGAAAAGAGTAAACACGAAAAAACCGCCCGGCGGCAATGTAAAGAACAGTATGGGCTGATAGTTTTCGCCAAAAACCGGTATGTCGAGTATGGAGCCGTTGCCCAAAAGCTCGCGTATCACCGATATGCCCGTCAGCACCCACGTATAGCCCAGCCCCATGCCGAGTCCGTCCGCCACCGAATATATAGCCGGCTGCTTGGACGAGAAGGCTTCCACGCGCCCCATTATGATGCAGTTTACTACGATGAGCGGTATGA
Source organism: Spirochaetaceae bacterium (assembly GCA_031265535.1). Lineage (GTDB taxonomy): Bacteria > Spirochaetota > Spirochaetia > Treponematales > Breznakiellaceae > JAIRMY01. Next base: position 16,263 of record JAISCO010000011.1, read on the forward strand.
AAACGCCCATAGCCTTTGAAAGCGCCGGGAAGTAGGCTTGCAGCACATAGTCGATTATCGTGGTGAACGCCGCGATTACGATGATGAATATCGGGATTCTGACCGATGA
>JAISCO010000014.1 GCA_031265535.1 Spirochaetaceae bacterium
CGGAAGCAGGGATGCCCCAAATGCGGCACAGAGAAGAGGCTGGAAAATTCCAGGCAAAAATTAATTAGCAGACGGGAATTCGAACAGCGGGCGAGGGCTGTCCACGGCCTGTTATTCGAATATTCGGAACTGCCGATGGAGTTCAGTTTAAACGACAGCGTTATTATTTTCTGCAACGAGCATAACCACGTATTCTTTTGCGCGGCGCGGGATCACCTGGACGGGAAAGGATGCTCGCGGAATTCTCGTAGCCGGGGATAACGAATATGGAAACCGCAGGGTGCGATCGATACTGTTGCCTGAATTCCAAGCGGATTTTCTCCCCGCCGCTAAACGAAAGCACTTAGCAATCCAACAAATATTCTTTTGTTATCCCCATGCTTTTTAGAATCGCGCTTAATTCCGGTTTAGCAGATGAGGGAATTGTTAAATGACAGTAAAGGCAGTCAAAATCTTCTGGACTATCGCAATAAGAAAGATTTTTAGTTTCAAGACGCCGTATGCTTGATATATCTTGCAGAACACAAAGTACATTTTTGTATTTTGCATCCTTTGGCACACCTTCAGTTAATGGAATTTTCTCATAAAGAAATAATCCATTCTGATGCTGTATTCTTTTATTAAGAAAATATGTCGGTTTGTAAATATGAAAGCCATTATTTTTATACGTCGTAAGAAGCGTGGTGTTTATTCCAAGCAAATGCGAGTCTTTAGAGGGTTCTTTCCCAATAGCAAAAAACAATGCTTTGAACGGGTTTTCAGAAAAGTCTATAAGCGAAGTCCCCTGATGCTTATGCTGTACAAAGCTCAAGACTTGTAACAAATCCCTATCCGAACTAGGATAGAACTCCATGCCTTTAAAAAAATCTGATTCACTTTGAGCGAGCGGCTGATAAAAATTATTATCGAATATACGCGGCGTTGGAAAAGGATAGTTTCCGTTCGTGTTTTCTATATCAAAATAATAAAAGACTCTTTGTATTTCACCTACTAAAAAACGTTCTTTGTCCCTATTAGAAACATTCTTGTCATATTCATATACATGTTCCATATCGTAGTTTGCGGCATGAGGCAACAATTCATTGCATTCGGTATATCCTCGCCAAATAGAAGCGCGAGAATAAAATCTGTACAGCCGGTCAATATTCTTGCTGGTTAGGCAATCTTCCAGAACAATAATTTTGTCCATGTGTTTCTCCTGATATACAACAGACTCATCCCTTGCAAAGGCTATAAATAGTAAGAGGCCCGGTTACTTGTTGGTGTTATTAACATCAGCATTACTTCTATCTCAAGTAAGAACAGTGGCATCTTATACTTAATATCCCACGCCTTTTCAGATATGTCAAGAGGTATTTTTTGATATACCTGGGGGCCAACCGTTTTAACACGGCCTTCGCTCAGGTGTCTCGATCCGTAGGACTTCCGCTTACCCCTTTACAGGCTGTTTTCCCATATCGTTTTTGCCAGAAACAAGCCCAAAACGAGAACGCCTGAGTACCGGTGCTGGATTTGTCGCGGCAAGCCATAAAATGCGCTCCGGTCGTTACCACATCGTCAATCAGTATAACCTTTGCGGGGACGGGCTGGTCAAACGGGGTAAAATTTATATTCCCGCCAATATCAGCGACATATCTTGAGGAACCGGAATTATGAAATGCTTGGGAAGAATGTATTGCATTAAGATTAAAACCAATTCGCTGACCGGTTTTCATGTGAACGAGTTTCACAACATCATCAAGACGCGAATCAAATTCGGAGTCATTTCTTGGTTTAGATGTTGGCATTGGAATAAGAATCGTGTCCGATTGTGGAAAATTAATACATTCCATTATCCTTTCGGCGAAATACTGCACTGTCTCGCATTTGTACTGCCATCGTTGCTCGTGCCTGAATTTAACCGGTATTTTGAAATTCAAAATACGCGAATTACTTGGATACTGCTGGTATGAACCGCCGGAAACATACTCAAGAAGGTAATACGAGAAGGTTTTATCCGGCGCAAGATAATACGGGCACGGAATTGATTCTTCACAGCGGGTCCACAATTTTGCCAAAGGTCACATCTCCCCTATATTTGCCAAAATATCCAGAAAAGACCGGACGCGGATTGCTCCTTTTTTTTCATATTTGGCGGGCCACTTTATGTTCTGGTTTTCAAAGCAGGAATTCAAGATAAAAAGCTTCCGCCCTTGTTCTATGCAGGCTTGCGCCTGTTTCAACGTACCGCTTGTATCGGATGCTTCGACTATAACCGTGGCATCGGATACAGCGGCCATTGTCGCGTCCCTCTCGACAAAATATATTTTTTTTGTTTCAAAAGGCTGATTTTCATACTTAAAAAAGGGGACTTGGCTTATAAGCAAATGCTCGCTCGCAATCAATTCCTGCAAATCGCGGTTTTCGCGGGGGTAGTACCGGTCAATCGGCGTTCCAATCACGCCAACTACAGAAAGATTGTGCCGGATTGCTTCATGCAAAGCGATGGTATCAGCGCCTCTTGCCAAACCGGACACAATGGTTATATTGTAATTTGAAAACTCGCGGATTAGCTGTTGCGTTCGTTTTACGCCGTCATCGGATAGCTGGCGCGTGCCGACAATTGAGACGCATTTTTTATTAACGAGATCCGGATTGCCGCGATAGTAGAATAAATCAATGGGGTGTTTAGCGTCCAGCAGTTTTTCAGGATACTGCGGACTTTCCTTTAAGAGCACTGAAAAACGAGGGGGTATTTTTAGCTTTTTGTCAATGAACGCCCTGATCTCGCTTGTTCGCTGGTCAACGTCAGAAAAAAGGGCATTCTTTTCTTCTTCAACAACTTCACTGGGCAATATGTCCTTTCTGGATAACTTTTCCGCAATTGTTTTAACGGAGGAATTAGGCTTTGACCATAGATATTCATAAGCTATAATCTCTTTGTACGGCGATATGCTGAATTTATTCTGGCTGAATAGCCCAAATACGGACGGTCTTGCCGTGTCGCCCACAGAATGTCTGGTGTAAGCTGTTACATTTTCAGTCATTGCCACATAATCTCCTGTCTTTGTATGCGCTTGCAAGTATAAAGCAATAGACGCAATTTAGTAAAGTGCTTATTGTATCGTCTATGCGAAACAGTAATATTTGTTATATCAATACATTTTTATGCAAGAAAATCGGAATATGGACATCAAAAAGGCCGCCCCAAAAGGCGGCCTGAAAATCTTTTGAAACGGTCTGGCCTAGGCGTTCTCGATCCGGAGGACTTCCGCATACCCCTTGTTGAGGATTTGCATATCCCCGTAGCTGGCCACGCCGAATTCGGTATTCCGCCCCGGCAGTTCCAGCTTGTCCGTGACATGAAGCGGGAGCAGGGTTCCGATGATGAGAAAAACGTCTTCGGGAAGCTGACGGTTCTTGTACACGCAAACCAGATCGGTGTCCGGGCATACCCCGGCGGGAACCCGGAATACCGGAATATCGCCGATATTGCCCAGCTTGTAAATGCCGTTGGCGTCCTGCGCCCCGGTATCGGTCCACCGGTTGTGGCCCGTCAAAACCCCGGTAGCGGTGGGGCCGCCGAATATCACGCTCACGCCGCCGCG